>NZ_VSCO01000205.1:0-2382 GCF_047459465.1 Caldicoprobacter sp.
GAGATATAGCTGTTCACTGAACTCCAGTATGCAATGTTTATAACCGAACTCACACTGGATTCGATGTGATCCATAGAAATGCGCAGATTATGGTTGACGGTTTGAATCTTGTTTAGCTTGACAAGGACATTAAAATTCACCAAACAGAGGGATATCACCAACGCCAGAACGATAACCGTTATGGTAAAACAATAAAATAAAATCTTGGACTTCAAGGTCCTTATACATCTGAACATAGCGGCCATTGGCCCCCCAATTCTACCGATACAAATTCAATGGATATCACGCTACTAATGCTCCACAGTCAGTTGCCTCTCAATAGCCTCCTTTAAGGCTTCCAACCCAATACCAGTTTTAGCAGAAACATAAATAGCACGCTTATTATTAACAATAGAGCCCGTCTCGACGAGATCAATTTTGTTGAATACATCCAATCGCGGTATATCTATAGCATCCAATTCCGATAATACCTTCTCTACCACTCGTATCTTTTCATCCATATCCGGCGAGGTAATGTCGATTACGTGGAGCAAAAGGTCTGAGTACCGCACTTCCTCTAAAGTCGATTTAAAGCCCTCAACCAGATCATGAGGAAGATCCCTTATAAAACCCACGGTATCCACCAGTATCGCCTGTCTCCCGGAAGGCAGGATAAGCCTACGCGCAGATGTATCGAGGGTAGCAAATAGCTTATCCTCCACATAACTCTCGGCTTTGGTAAGAGCATTGAATAAAGTGGATTTGCCGGCATTGGTATAGCCTACTATGGATATTACTGGCACCCTGTTCTTAGCTCGTCGTTGGCGATATAAATTTCTATGCCGTTCTATTTTACTCAACTTTTTCTCTATGGCCTTTATCCTGTCCTGTATATGCCTTCTATCGGTTTCCAGTTTGGTCTCACCCGGTCCCCTTGTGCCTATACCTCCGCCTAGCCTTGACAGCTGCCCTCCCAAGCCTACAAGGCGTGGCAACCTATATTTCAACTGGGCCAGCTCCACCTGCAGCTTGCTTTCTCTGGTCCTAGCCCGCCTGGCAAAGATATCCAGGATGAGACAGGTGCGATCGACTATCTTTACCCCCAAAATATCCTCCATGTTTTTGATCTGAGACCCGCTCAGCTCGTCATTTACTATGACAACGTCAATCTGGTTGGCCTCGATAAACGCTTTCAATTCCTCCAGCTTGCCTTTGCCAATGTAATGGGCGCTGTCAATGCCCTTTCGCCTTTGAGTGACCACACCCACAACGTAAGCACCGGCCGTCTCCGCCAGGGCTTTAAGCTCTTCCATGCTTCCTTCATCTTTACTAGACTCGATAACTCCTACCAAAACTGCCCTTTCGATTTGCTGGACGCTCACAGATGCACCACCTTTTAGAAGAATATTCGAAAATGACTATTGCATTCTTACAACTAATATGCTATTATATCTCTTGTGAAAAGTCAACGACGCGCCGAAGTGGTGGAATTGGCAGACGCGCCGGACTCAAAATCCGGTGGGGCTTACACCCCGTGTGGGTTCGACTCCCACCTTCGGCACCAGAACTGTTTGCACAAACTTATATTTTTAAAAGAAATAAGGACCGATAATGGTCCTTATCTTATTACGGGTAATGTTTTAGCCATGGTATCTCAGCCGCATACAATTGTGGATTTGAATGGAGTCCAAAAGCAATTGTGGCGTATTTTATATTTATCAGATTTATTCTTGCCCTACCATGTTGTTAGCAAATGTTGACAAACAAAAAAACGCTACGCAAATATTTTATTTCATTATGTAGTTATAATTCCTTTTTCCTGAAGGATTTTTATATACTCATCGTAGGATAAAGGGCAATTCACTAAATCAATAAATTGATCAACCATCATCAATTTCTGTCTCACCATGGCTAATTTTAGTACGCACAGATGTCCTTTTATCGCCTAAATAAAGAAAATAAAACTTGTGATCCCTATTATCTTCTCTAAAACCTTTCCTTTGTAACCCCCGCTTAATTTCCAATGTTTTTAAAGTCGCCAATTAGTTGTTCCCCCTTAACTAACCCTTTTATCCTCTTTTTTAGTTGAATTGCATCTTGCGTTAGATTATCGTCACTCTCATTGCCATAAATATCCCAAATCATCATAAATTCTTCTTTAAACTCGTTGATGGCTTCTTCTCGAGATTTTGCATATGCCTGAATACCTAATGGTTCATATTGAACAATATAATATCCCTCTTCTTTAATAACCGGGCAAGCAATTTCATATGATAATAACAGCTTTCTATTCCCATAACTTATTTCACCGTTATTGCTTCTCTTGTCAAAAAACTTTGTCATCACGTAAACTAGACCAGCTATTGCAAATGTTGCAACACCATACTGTGCCAGTTCTGCGCC
>NZ_VSCO01000057.1:0-11491 GCF_047459465.1 Caldicoprobacter sp.
AGGTATTTTTATCCATAATTACCAGCCTCCTTTGTGATTTTATTATACACCAGACACAATTTTATTTTAACACCCACAGCAAGCGTAATGGGAACGACAAAGAGAAGGACAATAAAAAGGATAGTAAGTGGGAGGAAAAGGAGAACGAGTATAACAAGGGCAGTAGGAACGGTAAAGAGGGCTGGAACAATAAGGACAACGGTGGCGGCAGAGGAAGTTGGAGCAATAAAGCCAGCGAAGGCAACAAGGAGAGGAATGAGAATAATAGGGATAATAGAAACAGCAGAGGAAATAGTAGGAACGATAGAGACAAGAAAAATTATGGGTATAAAGCCGGCGAGAATCTTAGGCCTTCCATTTTGGCGTTGCGATGGCAAAAAGCCTTTGGACGATTGAGGACTAGATTAGATCTGGATTGAAATGATTAAAGTAAGGCCTTGACAATACATGATGAGTTGTGATAAGTTTTATTTAAATTGAAACCATGAAGGTTTCTGAAAGGGTATATCAAAAATTTTGTTTGATAACCCATGAAGGGGTATAGAGATGCCAAGTCTTGCCTTTTATGGGTTATTTTCTTTTAGAGGAGCTGATGTTATGCACATGGCTGATGCCTTGATTTCACCGGCCGTTGGTGGAACCATGCTGGCGGTTACCGCCGGGGTGCTGGCCTATTCTGCTAAAAAGGTTCAAAATGATATGGATGAAAGTAAAATTCCTCTTATGGGAGTTATGGGTGCCTTTGTCTTTACGGCACAGATGATCAATTTCTCGATACCTGGTACTGGCTCCAGCGGACATCTTGGAGGAGGAATGCTGCTGGCCATACTTTTGGGGCCTTATGCGGGATTTCTTACCATGGCTTCCATTTTACTTATACAGGCTCTGTTCTTCGGCGATGGTGGATTGCTGGCTTATGGCTGCAACGTCTTTAATCTTGGCTTTTATACCTGCTTTGTAGCTTATCCATTTATTTATAAAAAATTTGTGCGCAAAGGCATCAATCCGAGGAACATTTTTGCAGGATCTATGGTTTCTTCGGTGGTTGGGCTGCAGCTCGGGGCTTTTAGCGTTGTGGTTGAGACGCTTTTATCCGGGAAGACCGAACTGCCCTTTGGTCAGTTCCTGTTGTTCATGTTACCCATACACCTTGCCATTGGGGTAATTGAAGGGCTGGCTACCGCGGCAATAGTTACCTTTATATGGAAAGCCAGGCCCGAAATACTGGAGCGAGCGGTTGTCGGCGAAACTCTAAGAGGTGTGCCCATCAAGAAGGTCATGGTAGGGTTGGCGGTTGTAACGGTTATAGTTGGCGGGTTGCTTTCATGGTTTGCTTCTACCAATCCCGATGGCTTGGAATGGTCTATCGAAAGAGTAGCCGGCACAGCTGAACTGGAATCCGCAAGTGGCATTCACCGTATATTTTCTGAAATTCAAAACAGGGTCGCGTTTCTTCCCGATTATGGGTTTAAGACAGTTGAGGATGACACTGCAGGGCAACCGGTTGAGGAGGATGAAAGCTCCTGGCCTTCGGTTGATGCCGGAACTAGCGTATCCGGCATAGTGGGAGGAGCTATTACGCTTGTGCTGACCGTAATTTTGGGATGGATTATAAACGTATCGAGGAAAAGGAAGAGTAAAGCCACTAAAGCTGTTGCTTAATGAAGCTGCTTTAATATTTTTCATTTGGAGAAGGCCCGTATGTCAAATATTACAAATTCGTTATATGATATAGGATTGCTGGATGACCTGGCCAGAAAAAAGACCTTCATCCACCGCATCCATCCGGTGATGAAGCTGCTTACCACCATCGTTTATATAGTTGTGCTTACCTCGTTTGAAAAACATGAGGTTAGCGCTGTTTTGCCTTTTGTCTTTTATCCGGTTTTCATTATTTCTTTTGCCGAGATACCAGTAGTACCCGTCTTAAAGAGGGTATTGCTTGTCCAGCCTTTGATCATAGGGATTGGTATATTAAATCCTTTATTTGACACTTATATCGTTATGCTGGGGAATATCGCCATTTCAAGGGGATGGCTTACTTTTCTATCCATCCTTATAAAATCCAGCTTAGTGGTGATGGTTAGCATTTTATTGGTAGCAACTACGGGTATGGACAGAGTGGCAGTTGCATTACGGATGCTAAAAATTCCAAAGGTTTTTGTCCTGCAGCTTCTATTGATGTATAGATATATATGGTTGCTGATTGAAGAGGGTTTCCGGATGGCCCAGGCCTATTCCTTGCGGGCGCCGGGCCAAAAGGGGATAAAGATGAATGATCTGGGCTCCTTCTTGGGGCAGATGTTGCTAAGAGCTTTTGACAGGGCACAAAGGGTATACCAGGCCATGAACTTGAGAGGTTTTACGGGGGAGTATAATGCTGGCGATGTGTTAAAGGTAAGGTTTAGGGATGTGTTATACTTTGTGGCATGGAGCTTATTCTTCGTTATTGCTCGAATCTATAATATTGCCGCGTTGATAGGAGCATTGTTTACAGGAGTAGGTAGATAGATGAGCTATCATAAACTTGAAGTTAGAAATTTATATTTTTCATATCCGGATGGGCATGAAGCTGTGAAAAATGTGTCTTTTACAATTTATCACGGAGAATCTGTAGGTTTAATCGGTGCCAACGGGGCTGGAAAGTCTACGCTGTTGATGCTGCTGGTAGGCCTTTTACTTCCCGATCAAGGAGAAGTGCTGGTTGGAGATGTCAGACTAACAAAAAAGACGTTATCTGCTATACGCCAGAGGGTGGGCTTTGTCTTCCAGAATCCCGATGACCAGCTGTTTATGCCTACCGTGTATGATGATGTGGCCTTTGGACCCCGGAATTATGGGCTTGATGAAGATGAAGTAAAGCTCAGAGTGGAAAGAGCTTTGGAAATGGTAGGGATACCTCATCTGCGCGACAGGGTACCCTTCAGATTATCAGGAGGAGAAAAACGGGTAGTTGCAATCGCATCTGTTTTATCGATGCAGCCTGACATACTGATAATGGATGAGCCAACATCTGCCCTTGACCCCAAGTCGAGGCGGATGGTCATAAATTTGCTTAAAGGCTTTGATCACACCAAGATAATCGCCAGCCATGATTTGGATATGGTGCTTGAGACATGTAGGAGGGTGATTGTGCTAAATGAAGGGGAAATAGCGGCGGATGGCATGGCCGAGGAGATCTTGCGCGACAAGAAGTTGCTTGAAAGCTGTGGACTGGAGATGCCCCTTTCCCTTCAAAGGTGTCCCGTATGCGGTACTTCCAAAAAGCCTTTGTAAAGCGGTGACGATGGCATGAGCGCTGATTCCTTCGTTTACTTGCCTTCGATTCTTTTGTCGATAGAGAATTGACCGAAAGGTGGACAATTATGCCGAGGGATGACAAAAGTCGATGGAAAGTTCGATGAAAAAATGAAGGAAGGTGAGACGAATGAAATACTTCGAGATGCCCTGTGTACAAATTCCAACTTTTCCGGATAGGGATTTTGTAATAACCAGTTACGGTGCGGTGGGAGATGGTATACACCTAAACACGCAGGCTATTGCTAAGGCGATCGAGGAGTGCAGTTCTAGCGGAGGAGGAAGGGTGGTAATACCCCCAGGGGTGTGGTTAACAGGCCCTATTACCTTAAAAAGCAATGTGAATCTCCATCTTCAAAGAGGAGCAGTAGTGGTATTCAGCTCGGATTTTAATGATTATCCCGTTGTGATGTCCCATTTTGAAGGGCAGCAGACATTTAGATGTATGTCTCCAATAAACGGTGAAAATTTGGAGAATATTGCCATAACCGGCCAAGGAATTTTTGATGGCCAGGGCCAGGCTTGGAGGCCGGTCAAGAAATATAAGATGACCGATAACCAATGGAATGAACTCATCAATGCGGGCGGATTTGTGGATGAAAACGCTATGGTTTGGTGGCCCTCAAAGGAGGCAATGGAAGGAGCTCAATATTTTAAAAACCATAATGGTAAAATAACATCGCTTGAAGATGCAAAAAGATACAGGGATTTTTTGAGGCCTAATCTGTTGAGCTTGGTTAACTGTAAAAAGGTATTGTTGGATGGCCCAACTTTTCAAAATTCTCCGGCATGGAATCTCCATCCTGTAATGTGCGAACATGTGACCATTCGAAATGTGACCGTAAGAAACCCCTGGTATGCCCAAAATGGGGATGGCCTGGATCTAGAGTCATGCAAAAATGTCGAAATATATAATTCAACATTTGACGTAGGCGATGATGCCATATGCATGAAATCGGGCAAAGACGAGGAAGGTAGAAGAAGGGGAAAGCCGTGTGAAAATGTGAGGATATATAATTGTACCGTCTATCACGGTCATGGCGGTTTCGTAGTGGGAAGCGAGATGTCCGGAGGAGTAAGGAATATCCACGTGTCCAACTGTACTTTTATTGGGACCGATGTAGGGATAAGGTTCAAGAGTAGAAGGGGCAGAGGTGGGGTCGTGGAGAACATCTACATAGAGAACATCTATATGAAAGACATAGTGGATGAAGCCATTATCCTTACCATGTGGTACGGCCATAAGGCACAGAATGCAGATGATGCGAAATATTTACGACCTACCGAAGAAACTCCTGAGTTCAGAAATATTATGATTAAAAATGTAGTTTGCATGGGGGCGGGGAGAGCGATTCAGGTTAGCGGCTTACCCGAGTTGCCCATAAGTAGCATTTATTTTGATGATGTGATTGTAACTTCAGAAAAGGGCGTGGAGTGCGTAAACGCAACGGATTTGTTTTTTAGAAATGTTAAGCTTAAGATTGAGAAAAAGCCCGAGCTGGTGTTTGACAATTGTAAGAGGATAGAAATGGTAAATGTAGTGGATCCAGATGGCAATGATATAAAATTAAACCAGTAAAGGATGGGGGGCATAAAAATTGTCTACAAGCGGTCGAAAAGAGATTGCGATTTATATTGCTGGCGATTCTACAGCAGCTAATAAAACCCCTGATGTGTTTCCTGAAACGGGATGGGGACAGGTAATCGGGGATTTTTTTAATGAAAACGTAAAAATAAATAACCACGCGGTAAACGGCCGTAGTTCAAAGAGCTTTGTGGAAGAGGGCAGATTAGAGGCCATTTTGAAAGAGATAAAAGCAGGCGATTATCTATTTATCCAGTTTGGCCATAATGATGAAAAGGAACATGATCCTTCGCGGTATACCGAGCCACAAACCACCTATAAATATTATTTGAGGTTGTTCATCGAGGGAGCCCGCAGCAAGGGAGCTTATCCGGTTCTTTTAACCCCTGTTAACAGAAGGCTGTTTGAGAATGGCAGGATTATTAACACCCACAGGGAATATTGTAAAGCCATGAAGGAGCTAGCTTTGGAGTTGAATGTACCGCTTATCGACGTGTGTGAAAAGAGCAGAAAGCTATTTGAAGAATTGGGCGAAGAAAAGACCAAGGAGATTTTCCTGTGGGTTGAACCCGGTCAATATCCGGCCTATCCGGAGGGGAAACAGGATAATACTCATTTTTCCAGGCAAGGTGCCATTGAAATAGCCAAGCTTATCGTCGATGGCATTAAAAACGATATAGATTTGCCTTTAAAAAATTTTTTAAAGGTGTAGCTTTTAAGGATATGGGATGGAGGAACTTTTCATGCACATAGAAGATAAAATAGCTCTGTATAGAAAAAATGGCTTTCCTAGAGTATGGATATCTGATCAGGGTGATGGTACTTACATAAACCCTATACTTTATTTGGATTATTCCGACCCAGACATCATAAGGGTAAAAGATGACTTTTTTATGGTAGCTTCCAGCTTTAACTGTATACCAGGGTTACCCGTATTGCATTCAAAGGATCTGGTGAATTGGAAAATAATCAATTATGTAATCGACAGGCTACCTTTTCCAGAGTATGACAAGCCCCAGCACGGCAGGGGAGTGTGGGCTCCTAGCATTAGATACCATGATGGGTATTTTTGGGTATATTTTGCAATGCCCGATGAAGGCATCTTCATGAGCAAGACCAAAGACCCATGGGGTAAATGGGAGCCTCTGGTGTGCGTTAAAGAAGTCAAGGGATGGATTGATCCCTGCCCATTCTGGGATGATGACGGAAACGCCTATCTGGTCAACGCATTTGCCAGGAGCAGGATTGGATTTAAAAGCGTTCTTGCCATAAACAAGATGAAGCCAGATGGTACTGCTCTTCTTGATGAGTTTCGAATTGTGATCGATGGGAATGTCAATCATCCCACCATTGAGGGACCTAAAATGTACAAGAGAAACGGATATTATTATATCTCAGCTCCCGCCGGGGGAGTTTCAATGGGCTATCAGGTTGTGTTGAGGGCAAAACATCCCTATGGGCCTTATGAGGAGAAGATCGTGCTCCATCAGGGAAACACTCCTATCAATGGCCCCCATCAAGGCGGATGGGTGGAATTGGAGAACGGAGAGACGTGGTTTGTACATTTTCAGGATGACGACGCTTACGGCCGCATCGTTCACCTGCAGCCGGTGAAATGGGTGGATGACTGGCCATTGATGGGAATTGACGTCAACGGCGATGGGATAGGCGAGCCGGTCATGAGATATACAAAGCCGAACGTGGGGCGAGCATATGATATTGAAGTGCCCGATACAAGCGATGATTTTGACGGCAATGTTTTGGGCTTGCAATGGCAGTGGCATGCCAACCCAAGGGACGGATGGTATTCCCTTGTAGAGAGGGAGCACCATATAAGGCTATATATGACAAACGAATTGAGGGGGATAAGGAAAGTATTATGGAATGTGCCCAACCTCCTTTTGCAGAAGTTTCCGGCTCCTGAGTTTGAGGTGACAACCAAGCTGGAATTCAGCCCCCAGATCGATGGAGATCAGGC
The DNA here is from genome assembly GCF_047459465.1 of Caldicoprobacter sp. NCBI lineage: Bacteria > Bacillati > Bacillota > Clostridia > Caldicoprobacterales > Caldicoprobacteraceae > Caldicoprobacter > Caldicoprobacter sp. The sequence goes on from NZ_VSCO01000057.1 coordinate 6,861, forward strand.
TGGATTGGTTATAATGGGGATGGAATATGCGGCTGTTGTGGCAAAAAAGGTGGCTGGCCATATCCAGATTTGTCTTATCAAGGGAAACGGGCCCCAGCAGGAGGAACGGCAGATAGAAAGCCACGATATTGGCTCATCGAACCTCATCTATTTGAGGGTGACCGTAAGGAAAAAAGCTAGGTGTACTTTTAGTTATAGCCTGGAGGGAGAGAATTTCATCTCCATAGGCGATGAATTTATAGCCAAGAAAGGCCACTGGATCGGAGCCAAAGTAGGGATTTTTGCCAATAACTATCATTTTGAAAACAGCAAGGGCTTTGCCGATTTTGATTGGTTTTTAGTGGATAGGGCAGAATGAAAAGTAAGAACAAAAGATCCCGGCAATTTAATAAATGCAATAAATGCAACGCTTTTGGTTTCTTTTTGCGCTTACTCATGGTATTTGGGTTTATATAGAGGTGGTAAGTTTGCAAATGCTGTTGCCTGACACTGTATAATGGCTATAGGCGTATCAACTAGGATTAAAAACATGAAAGAAATTGTAGAGTTCATGGGTGAATATGACTAAATTTACTTTATGGATCGATATGATTTCATCCTACAAAAGGAAGGGGCTTGTTAAAGATGAACTGGGGGATGGGGAAAAGCGCTATGTGGATGAATTGGTAGGTTTTGTGGAGGCATCTATTGGGAGAATGGTACCGGTGATGACTCCCGAAATGCAAGAGGGTAACATCCTCAGGATATGTACCGAGGAATATGGTGAATTGCCTGTGGACAGGGATGGTTTTAAAGGGGAAATACCGGACATCAAGGGCATGATAGCATTTAGTCCCTTTGAATATTACATTCAAAGGAAGTTATTTATTCATAATATGGGACATGTTAACAAACATACTTTTTATTTACGACGACCCTGATTACATTCGGAAGTTCCTCAGGACGGTTTTGCAGGATGCGGATTTTAAGGCATGAAGTTTATGATCTCGGTAACACTTTGGCGTTGTTTACTTTAAAAATACGCTCATCTATCTCGTAAAAGGAAATTACGAGGAGAGACGTTTTTTCTGGACACACTTGGTATGATGTCTCTTCTGAAATGTGAATTGTTGGGATTTTTCTATAATCAAAATCAGCCAGTGAGAGGGGGTAGGGACAGTAACCTATGCATGACAAGCCTGTCTAACATTGGCGATGAACACCTGATTCCACAACGAGGCTTACTGGATATGATATATGTAATCTCAAAAGCAGGAAAACCGCTAATGTCAACTGAAAGGTACGGCAAAGTAAGGCGGTTTTTAAAGCGAGGGTTTGCAAAGGTAGTCAAACGGGGGATGTGGTATCAAGAGAAAACACAACCGGTGATGTAAAATTTCAGTAGATAATAGCAGGGAAATAGGGATAGATATAAGAGAAGAAGAGACATCATCGGGGAAACAAACAAAACCAAGCTAAAAGAAGCATGAGGTCTCATAATAGATATTCGCCAAATGATGCCTTATTGCTTTCTCTTACAGGTTTGCATGTAATAAGGTAACTGCCGTGACATATGTGGTAAGGCTATATTATTGAACGGTGGGGGCTCATCAGGGAAAATTCTTTTGGACTCATCTACTACATCTTGACACGGACGTTTATCCAAATGTTGTTGAAAATTCTTGTATTACTTTGGTATAATTCAGCAGGGGGTGGTCATACCGACAGAATTTTTGACAACCCACTGGGTTACATCTTGATTCGGACACCTACCCAGGGGGTGCTGTAGCTCTTGTGGGGGGCAATATAAACCACAAGGTGCGTGCCGAATCCGTAGTAACCCTATAGTGCTGTATTGTAAAGCTAAGGCCATACCCGGGAACCAGGGTAAGTAAGGGCAAAACCCTTCCGCCCTGGTATTTCGTCTTGTGTGGAAGACCCCAAAAGCAAGAGTATGTGGTATGACCAACCTCATTATAGGGATAAACGGTAAAAAAGAGGAGAAAAGAAAGGTGTCAATTTTGACTGTTAAGAGAAAATAAAATTGAGGTACTGTAATCAATATCTACAGAAGAAGGGGGATACAATTGCGTTGTCGTCGTTGTGGTGAAAAAGCAGAGATATCTTTAAAGAGACATAATGCAATATTTTGTATTAATTGTTTTCAAGTTTACTATTCAAATCAAGTGCTCCGAAACATAAAACGAGAAAAGATGTTTAATACCGACGATCGGATTTTGGTGGTTGTATCTGGCGGAAAAGACAGTATGGCCTTATGGTATATTTTATTAAAAATGGGATATAATGTAACAGGAATGCATATCAACGTGGGTATAGGAGAATATTCGGCTAGATCGCAGGAAGTAGTAGAACATTTTTCACAAAAACATAATGCTCCCGTTATAATTAAAAATACCGAAAAGGAATTTAATTTTAACATACTTGACCTTGCGCGACAACTAAAACGGAGTACATGTTCCATATGCGGTGCGATAAAAAGGTACCTTTTTAACAAGGTGGCCCTCGATGAAGGGTTTGATGTTGTTGCCACGGGACATAATCTGGATGATGAAGCGGCAACTCTTTTGGGTAACGTATTGAGTTGGCAGGAGGGCTATCTTGCCAAGCAGTCACCTGTACTTCCCAGTACTCATCCGAAACTAGTCAAAAAGGTAAAGCCGCTTTATACTCTAACTGAAAAGGAAAATTTGGCTTATGTAACATACAACGGTATTGAATTTTTCCAAGGTAAATGTCCACTTGCTGTAGGAGCAAGTTCGATACTTTATAAAGAAGTTTTGAACAGGCTAGAAGAAGAAAGTCCTGGTACTAAACAACGTTTTCTCATTAACTTCTACAAGAAAGGGAGAAACTATTTTGAGAAAGAGTCAGGCACTGTTCAGCTCAAAGAATGTAGCCTCTGTGGTCAAGTGACCACTGCAGAGGTTTGTTCATTCTGTCGATTGCGAAAAATTGCAGAAAGGAAGGAGAATTAACCGGAGAAATAGACAATTATTGAAATAAGGAGGGTGAGAATGCAATCGGGATTTTCTACAAAAAGGGTGATAATCGGGCCGGATGGTTTTAAAAAGGTCGTGGACATTGCATCGCCAAATAAAGTAGGGCTTCCCAATGGACAAATAGATTCAACTGAGCTTGCCGAAATAAAGCCTGGGAATAGCTTTGAAATAAAGGACACGGTTTATTACGTTTTAAACTGCGATACTTACGATTACGTGATGCATTACTTAAAGCGCAAGACGCAGGTTGTCTATCCCAAGGAAGGTGCTTATATTCTCATGCGTCTTGATGTCTTCCCTGGAAAGCGCGTAGGCGAGGCGGGGACAGGCTCTGGAGCTTTTACGGTATGCCTTTCTAGGGCTGTGGGACCTCAGGGCCAAGTGTATACCTACGAACAGCGAGAGGATTTTTACAAGCTTGCAGAAAAAAATTTAAAAGACTTTTTGGAATTCGATAACGTAATAATGTATAATAAGTCTATTGAGGAAGGTATTCAGGAAAGAGATTTAGATGCCTTTTTTCTAGATGTACGAGAACCGTGGGAAGTTATACAAATAGTACGGGAAGCGCTAAAGCCGGCAGGACACCTTGGGATTATCGTTCCTACTACAAACCAGGTTTCCCAAACTTTAATCTCTTTAGAAAAGAACAGCTTCTATATTTCGGAAGTTGTGGAGATCATGATGAGAAAATATAAACTAGTGCCTGAAAGGCTAAGGCCCAAAGATCTAATGGTAGGCCACACCGGTTATTTAATTTTTGCAAGAAAATTGGGCGAATGAGCAAGACTGTACAAAGTAAGAGTTTTTCTTTATCGTTTTCTCATAATTCATCGATTACCTCGATTTTTTAAATAGTTTTTCCAATTCTGTTTTAAAGCAGCAACAATTTCATCGTGTTTGCTGCTGTAGATGATTTTTTCGCGGTAGGCACGAGCGAAGGCAGACCAGGCTTCAGCATAGGCAACTTTAAAGGTGGCAACTAATTAAAGAGTTTTGCAGGGTTTCTCGGACCAGAGGAGTTTCCTTATCGGTTGATATACAGTTTAACTAATGCGCTTGTATCAAGATATACAATCATTCCCTGACCTCTGATACGAAATCTAAAACACTTCTAGACTCTAAATTGCAATATTAAATGCAACACTTTTTGAAAAAAGTATGATATAGATATCCAAATTTTTACTCTTTCATTTGTAAAACCTTATGGTGTCAAGGGAAGGGTGGAGATTTTCGAGCGTAAGCGAGAAAATACTACCCGACCTTGACACCATTTAACAGATGATATAATTGTTTCCAGGCCAGTTGGCATACCTGCCCAATTGGCCTTAATTGTATTCTATCATCCTAACTCTTTCGATCTCTACGTCAGCTTACTTCAACAAATAGCCCTTCTAATGTTTTGCCTTTTCTCTTACAGATTTCTAACAGTTCCCTGTAGAAACATTCGTCTGGTGTATTGTAACCCAGTATCTTTCTCGGATATTGATTCATCCATCTTTCTATCTCTTTAACCTCTACTAACGGTATGTCTTTTATCGCTTTCCCTTTGGGAATAAATCTCCTTATAATCCCATTTTGCCTCTCATTGCTTCCCCTTTCCCATGACGAGTAAGGATGGCTAAAATATGC
>NZ_VSCO01000206.1:0-2357 GCF_047459465.1 Caldicoprobacter sp.
AAGGACTCCGATATTCTTTTAAAGATTAAAGATAGCTTGATGAAAGGCGCTGATGTCATCATCACCTCCGGTTTCCTGAAGGCTGCCACGCCTATGGGTTTCCAGAACATGTTTGCCAACATAGAGGTGACTCATCGCAAGGCCATGGTAAACCGGTATGCCTATTCCAACGACGGTGGAATAACCTTTGGCGGCTGTGAGGAGGCTGCAAAGCCGGTGTTGATCCCTCAGCTGGAGTTTCAGACAAACGATACCTGGGAGCTGATTGCGGGATTGGGCGAGGACAACAACTTCCCGATACTCACCAAAACGCTTTATGGCAAGGGCAGGCTTTATGTCCTTACAATACCCGAAGATTACGGAGATCTGTATAACTACCCGCGCAAGATACTCATGTTCATACGGCAAGCCTTCAGCAGGCAAAGCCCCGTGTTGCTGGATGCTTTTTCAAAAGTGGGACTGTTCACGTACGACAACGATTGCTTTATACTGCATTCCTTCCTGCCCTGGTACGATGAGGTGCGCGTAGAGCTAAAGGGTGGTCATGTTGCTCTTAAAGACCTGGTAACTGGCCGTATCATCGAGGGACAAAAAGAGGACGATAAAACGGTTGTAAGGCTGCGCCTCTCGCCGGGAGTAAACAGGGTATTTAAGATGGTCAAGTAAAGGTTATCCGCGCCTTGCAATTGTAGTTCAAAAGCCCTTCACCTTCATTTTTGCTTTAAGTAAAAGGGGTGAAGGGCTTAATTTTTTAAAAATTTTTGTTTACAAGCAGGAAATTTCCATTTTTTATAGAATATAAATTTTTGTAATAATTTTGTAACATTTGTGATAAACTTTTAATGAACGAATATTGTTGAAAGATGAGGGAATTTTTATGAAAAATCTCAAAATTGCCTGGATAATGGCGCTGGGCATTTGGGTTGTGACCTGTTTGACGGGTTTTGTATGGGTAGGACGAAATGAAACGGCGGTAGCAGGCTATATTCCAACGCCTTCATACATAATGATGGTGGATGGGAAAGAAGTGGGAGTTGTAAAATCTGCAGCTAAGGGATTGGCGATATACGACGATGTGGTGGCAAAGCTCCTTCAAGTGTATGGCGATGGAGTATTCGTAGATGCCAGCGTGCGCTTCAGAGAAGTGGAGACGGGCAATGTGAGGATCAGTTCTGAAAATGAATTGGCCCGGGCCATAGAGCAGGCCATAGTTGTCAAGTCCAACGCCTATGCAGTGGTTGTGGATGGCAAAAAGGTTTGTTATGTCGAGGACTTGAACGTTGTGCAGCAAGCCCTTGAGGAGATTAAGGATGCCTATGTGCAGGCCGTACAGCAGACAGGGGATAGCCAGCTGCAGGAAGCCTTCTTTAAGGAGAGCATATCTTATCATGAGGAGATAGTACCCGTTAGCCAGATTGTGGGTAAGGACAAAGTTGTCTCTATCTTCAAGCAGGGCGCCGGAGAGGTCAAGGAGTATGAGGTAAAAGAGGGGGATACTTTATGGTCAATTGCCAAGGCACACGGTATACCGTTTTCAGTCTTAGAGCAGGCCAATGCGGATATAGATATAGACCATCTGCATCCCGGAGATAAGATCAAGCTCACAGTTGAAAGGCAACTGGTTACGGTAGTGACCAAGGAGAGGCGGAAAAAAGTAGAGGAGATTCCTTTTGAAACCGAGATACGCTTGGATAGCACATTGGAAAAGGGGAAGACAAAGGTATTGAAAGAAGGGGAAAACGGACAAAAGGAAGTGTATTTGCTGATTACAAAGGAAAATGGCAAAGAGGTAAAGCGCGAGGTGCTCGAGGAAAAAGTCATAAAGGAACCCACAAAAAAGGTGATTCTTAAGGGCACTAAAGTAGTTTCCAAGAAGATCACTACATCTACGGTGTCATCGACTCGAGGGTCGGCGCGAGGTTCAGACGTAGTGGCGTTTGCCATGAAGTTTTTGGGTAAACCTTATGTATATGGCGCTGAAGGCCCCAATGCATTTGATTGCTCGGGCTTTACCTATTATGTCTACAAGCATTTTGGGATCTATCTTCCCCGTACAGCCTATGGTCAACGCAGTGTAGGCGTACCTGTATCCAAGGCCAATTTGGCTCCGGGGGATTTGGTGCTGTTTTCTAATCCAAACCATGTGGGCATATACATAGGAGGAGGGAAATTTATACACGCATCATCGGGGGCTTATAAGGCTATATGCATAAGCAACCTTAACTCTTCTTCGTATAGCAGGCGGTATGTCGGTGCCAGAAGAGTTTTAAATTAAAATTTCATTTTTAAACGGCCGTATTGGCCGTTTTTTTATGGTGTGCTCAGGGATGGGGGAAACCTGGCAGTGAAAGTCCGCT
>NZ_VSCO01000207.1:0-2265 GCF_047459465.1 Caldicoprobacter sp.
GCGTTAATTATGACGATCAGCACGCTTAACTCGTGGACAAGCATGCCGGATGACAGAAACACCTTCTTGGCCAGCACCCCTACAAGCAAAAGCGCTGCTACTATTATAGCAAAAAATATGTTCTGCTTCATATTTCTCACCGTGGCCCTGCTCAGCCCAATGGCATAAGCCAGCTTCTTTATTTCGTTTGACATCAGCACCACATCGGCGGTCTCCACGGCCACATCGGTACCTGCACCGCCTATGGCAATTCCCAGATCAGCCGAAGCCAGGGCCGGGGCATCGTTGACCCCGTCACCTACCATTGCAGCGGGGCCAAACTGCCGCGAAACGTCCTCAAGCACCTTAACCTTGTCCTCGGGAAGGAGCTCGGCGTAATGTTCGTCTATGCCAAGCTGCTGAGCTATTGCCGCCGCAGTTCTCCTGTTATCTCCCGTCAGCATCACAATCTTTCTTATACCCAGCCGCTTTAAATCGGCAATTAGCTGCTTTGCATCAGCCCGTACCGCATCGGCTATGGATATGACGCCCAGTACCCTCTCGACATTTGAAATGATGACCACCGTCTGGCCGCGCTCTTCCTCCTGCCTTATATACTCCTCCTGCTCTTGCTCTATCCTCACCCCGTTTTCCAATATCAACTTCCTGTTGCCTATTAGATAATCCCGTCCCCTGACCTTCACCTTCAAACCTTGTCCGGGTATGATCTCTGACGTCTCGGCAAACTCGCCTATCGGCCCCAGCTTCTCCTGTGCAGCGCTTACTATGGCTTTGGCCAGCAGATGTTCCGAATAGCTTTCGCCGATGGCAGCTATCATCAACAGTTCATCCTCTTCCATGCCAAAGGACTTTATCCCGGTAACCCTAGGCTTTGCCTCCGTCAGGGTACCGGTCTTGTCGAAAGCCAGAACCCTTATCTGCCCCAGCTTCTCCATGACCTCGCCACCCTTTATCAGCACCCCATGCCTTGCCGCGTTGCCGATCCCCGCCACTATTGAAACCGGCGTGGCTATCACCAGTGCACCCGGGCAGGCTATGACCAGCAGCGTAAGCGAAAGCCGCAGGTCCCTGGTAAATATAAACAGCAGAACGGCAAAAACTATGATGAATGGGGTATAATATCTCGAGAACGTCTCCAGGAATTTCTGGGTTTTGGCCTTTTTGTCCTGCGCCTCCTCCACCATCTGAAGTATCCTTGCAAAGGTGGTGTCCTCTCCCACCCTGTCGGCTCTTATCTTGAGATACCCCGATTCAATGACGGTTCCAGAAAACACCGTGTCCCCGGTTTCCTTGTTTACCGGGATGGATTCCCCGGTGATTGCCGCCTGGTTGACGTAGGCATTGCCTTCTGTGACGGTGCCATCCACCGGTATCCTCTCGCCCGGCTTTACGATGACGGTGTCCCCTTTTACCACCTCTTGGGGCAATATCTCCATCTCTTGGCCGTCCCTTATCACTCTCGCCATGTCAGGCATCATATTGAGCAGCGCCTTAATGGATGCTCTGGTCTTCTCAAGGGTCCTGGACTCCAGGTAATCGCCCAGGGTAAAAAGGAAGGTAACCGCCGCGGCCTCCCAGTATTCCCGCAAATATACCGCACCTATCACAGCCAACGATACCAAGGCATCGATGCCCAGTATTCTGTATTTGATTCCCGCAATAGCCTTTCTCATAATGGGAATACCTGCCACCATGGCCGCTCCAAGCATAAACACATCGGCAATCACCGGAGACACAGCTGCCCTTTTTAATACAAAGGAAACTATTATCAGCATTCCGGACAGCACCACTCTCTGGAGTTTTGTAGTCCCCATCACATTCTCCTCCCGGCTGTAAACAAAATTGCCTATACACCAGTTAAAGGCTATAGGACAACCACCTGAAAAATTACTTTTCGCCCAGTACCTTGTAGCCCAGCCCTTCGATGACGCGCTTGACATCATCTGAAGACACCACAAGCTCGTCGAATGTCACCTTTACCCTGCTGGAATTAAACAGCACTTCAACGCTCTCGACGCCCTTGGTACGCTTCAAAGCGTTCTCAATCTTTGCCATACACGAAGGGCAGGTCAAGGTTTCCAGCTGATAATTCTTTGTAGTCATAAAGGTCATCCTCCTCAAAAATTTTGTTTTTTTATATTTTGTGACTCAATTTTAATAAATATCTGCTGCAATTTCTTTGACCTGGATCAAATTCGCATTTAAAAAAAATCCGTGTGCTCATTAAATAGAAAATGGGAGCCGCGTATTTAAAGTGCGGCTCCC
>NZ_VSCO01000208.1:0-2263 GCF_047459465.1 Caldicoprobacter sp.
ATCCTGGTTCATGAACAACTGACGAACCCTCACCTCTTTTTATTCACATCGCTATTCTCATCATAAGCCTTATCTCTTGTAAAGCCAGAGTAAATGATGGTGCCCACATACTCATACGGCCCTTCTATATCCTTTGACACCGCAAAGCCTATAGCCGAGCGTATATAGGTAGAAGATACGCTATAATAAAGCATATATGCGCCCTTGGTACCATCTTTATTTATGTAATACGGATTCCATAAGATCTGAGGAGCCCATACGGCAAAACCACCTTTGCAGTCGGCATCGTCTTCACCGGCCCAGGCAAATGACTCGGCCAGGTTTTTAGATAGATCACCGTACAATGCATTGCCGGGAGTTTTATAGCCGTTTGTAAATTTGGTCCATTTCATCAAGTCCTTGGATTTAGCAGCCTCAATATGAGTCCCAAAAACGTAGAAAGTATCATTTACCTTTATTATACAAGGATCATGCACTGATACGTTTGCAAACTCCGGTTTAAAATCCACATCTGAAACTCCTGTATTGGCAAATACGCTGGTCGAAAATGGAAAAGCAAGTAAAAGATAAAGTAATCGCTTAAAAGCATTTTTATTCATAAGCTTCAACTCCCTTTTACTTTTTCGTCTTTATCCTCAATATAGTGACTGAATTGCCGTCAAATTGGAAGGTGAAAGTTCCTTTCAATCCTTTGACCTTTTTGGTCACCGGATAAACCCTTCTTGGGTTTAAAAAATTATTTTCAGCGTTCTTGCTGTCAGCAGACAATATGATGGCTATTCCTTCGGGTATTACCTTTTGCGCTCCATCCAATATTATCTTGACGTTCTGCTTATCGTCAGAAGCATTGACAACTTTGAGAATTATATCTCCATTTTTATCAATGCTAGATACCGCATATAAGTCATCGTAATCGGTTCTATCAATCACATCATGAATTAGCTCCCCGTTGAGATAACATCTGATCCTCTCACCTGAGAGCTCAATTTTTATATCATACCATTTACCGGAAACCACAGTAACATTCTTGAGGTCAGTTATTACCGTTTTATTACCTGCCACCGATTTCTCTATAGCTGTGTAGGTATTACCCCAACCCCCGATATTCCACCAGTAAAATGTGTTATTGTTTTTAACGCCGAATAGTATAAGCATTCCCTCATTCCCACCGAGTTTTCGTGCTTTAAGGCTTATAGTATAATTTTCCCAATTTATATCGCCTGTGATGGCATAACAATTTTCATCTCTACTCACCTGTCTCAGCGCTCCGTTCTCTATCCTCCAGTTACCATTAATGACTTTCCAATTGAATTCACTGTCAGAAAAATCATCAGAGAAAATAACGCTACCATCCTCCCCTATAACTTTGAAATCCTTGTATTCCACCTGAGTAACCCATGACCCCAAACCAACCATGCCCTGGATACTGTTTTCATTCTCTTCCTTCGGCACCGACAGCTCCAATGGAAGTATGAAATCTCCTCTGTTTTCGCTGAACATTTTCTGAACGTAATAGCTTGGCGTACCGTATGAGCTCATATTATTAAACCATATCAAATTGGGTTGCCACTGAGAAGCCCCGGCCTTTCCCAGCAAAGGTGCATAAGAGGCCATAATGACGATATCGGAGTTACGCTCCACACCAGTCAAGAATGCAGCTTCTGCTAGGGCAGCTTCCATATTGTTTTTACGGCCAGAAGTATGGGCAGCATATTCTCCAATAAAGACTTTTGGACCGTTTCTATCATAATCATCATAGCGATCAACATTGCTGAAGAACCATTCCGGCGCCATGTAAAAATGTTCTTCTACAATATCGGCTTTTCCGGTTTTCTTAACCCATTCCCATGCATTATATAACAGCGGACCAGTTCCACTAGGACCGGCAGAAAATATGATATTTATATCAGGATATTTTTCTTTTATTGCGTCATAAAACTTCTCGTACCTTTGAAAATATGCCTCTCCCCACTGTTCATTTCCAATAGCTAAATATTTCAAATTAAAAGGCTCTGGATGACCGTGCTGCTTCCTCACAGCTCCCCACTTGCTGTCCACAGGGCCATTGGCATATTCTATAAGGTCCAGCGCATCCTGTATATATTCGTCCAGATCGCTGAGAGAGGCAAAGTTGCCACCTCGAGCTTGACATGACATACCACAATTGATTACTGGAACAGGTTCAGCACCTATATCCTCACAAAACTGAAAGAATTCATAAAAACCCAAACCATTAGAGGTATAATACCCCCAAAGATTATAT
>NZ_VSCO01000209.1:0-2241 GCF_047459465.1 Caldicoprobacter sp.
AATCCATAATGGGAGCCTATAACCGCACGAATGGCGAGCCGTGCTGTGCCAGCCCAACGCTGCTTCAAAAGATCTTGAGGGATGAGTGGGGATTTGACGGTTACGTTGTGTCGGATTGTGGAGCCATTCATGATATTCATGCTCACCACAAGGTAACCAGCACTCCGGAGGAATCGGCAGCGTTGGCCGTCAATGCTGGCTGTGACCTTTGTTGTGGCAGGGAGTTTAAAAGCCTGGTTAATGCCGTCAAACAGGGGCTTATATCCGAGGAAGCAATAGATAGAGCGGTTAAACGCCTCTTTAGGGCCCGCTTTAAGCTGGGAATGTTTGATCCGCCTGAAAGAGTGCCTTATGCTCAAATACCCTATGAAGTGAATGATTGCGAGGAACACCGCAAATTGGCCCTTGAAATGGCGCGGGAATCCATGGTGCTGCTCAAAAACGAGGGAGGGTTGCTGCCTCTCAGGAAGGATTTGAAGGCCATTGCCGTAATTGGGCCCAACGCTGATAGCAAAAAGGTGTTGCTGGGCAATTACCACGGTACACCCTCGAAATATGTGACCGCCCTGGAGGGAATACGTGCCAAGGTTTCGCCTCAAACCAAGGTGTATTACGCTGAAGGATGCGACCTTACCACCACGCGGCCTAGCTACTGGGGACAGGAGGCTACTGCAGGTTTTGCCGAAGCCTTAACTATTGCTCGGATGGCGGATGTGGTCATAATGTGCTTGGGGTTATCGCCTGAGTTGGAAGGAGAGGAAGGGGATGCTGCAAGGTCTACGGCTGGAGGCGATAGGGACAGCTTGGCTCTTCCTGGCATGCAGGAGGAACTGCTAAAGGCCGTATGCGCTACCGGCAAACCGGTGGTGTTGGTGCTTTTCAGTGGCAGTCCGGTGTCTATAAACTGGGCGCATGAAAATGTGCCTGCCATATTGCTGGCCTGGTATCCGGGGGAAGAGGGAGGTACGGCAATTGCCGATGTGCTATTTGGCGATTACAACCCCGGTGGGAGGCTGCCCGTTACCTTCGTCAAATCGGTGGAACAGTTACCGCCTTTTACCGATTACAGCATGAAGGGTAGGACCTACAGATACATGGAGGACGAGCCGTTATATCCATTTGGATATGGGTTGAGCTATACGACTTTCGAATACAGCAATTTAAAGCTGAGCGCACCGGTCATAGAAGCCGGCCAGTCTCTTACCATTTCGGTAGATGTAAAGAATACGGGGAATATGGCGGGAGATGAAGTGGTACAGCTGTATTTAAAGGACTTGGAGGCATCGGTGGATGTGCCCATTCATGAGCTCAAAGGTTTTTCGAGGGTAAAACTTCAGCCTGGCCAGTCAACAACCGTCACGTTCACGTTGACTCCTAGGCAGATGGCGCTTATAGACAACGAAGGCAGATGTATCTTGGAGCCAGGTAAGTTTAGGGTCATGGTGGGAGGCAGGCAACCTGATAAGAGAAGCCAAGCCCTTGCAAAGACCCAGATTCTCATAGCCGAATTTGAGGTCAGAGGAGAACCTATGGAGTTAGAATATTGATTTTTTAAAACATTGTGCCTGTGGTAACTAAATAGCAAGCTTTTTGAATAATGGTAAATGAAGCAGTAGATTGGGATTTTAATTTGGATGTTTGCATTGATCAATATTGGATGATTTTGATGTACCAGGGGAACATGTACAATTCATACGTGTTCCCCATTTTCATTTGTTAAAGAATATTCAAACTTCCGTGCTTAAAAATGACATTAGCACGTAATTATTGGTAATCTTTCTAGAAAGAGGCATTTTATATACCATATGTTTTTATGATTTGGATTTTCATGATTTTATTAATGATAAATTTGGTCATTGATAAAAGAACTTTATTATGAAAATGGTTGAGGTTATTCAATCACAAAATATAGAACGAATTTTGATCTATATACTTTACCCACTAGAATATTTATTAAAGGTGACAAGATTGTATTTGGGATAAGTATTGATACCGGATGTCCTGTTGGGCATTGTACGGTTATTATGTTGCGCCAGAATAATTTCGATATAACATCATAGAATAATAACGAAATGCAAAAATATTGTTTGACTTTTTAAGCTATTTATCTTATAATATAAGCGTTACAGGAAGAGTAGGAAATACGCGCACCCGTAGCTCAGGAGGATAGAGCACCGGTTTCCTAAACCGGGTGTCGGGGGTTCGAATCCCTCCGGGTGTACCAGCAAAGGCCGGAAAATC
>NZ_VSCO01000210.1:0-2235 GCF_047459465.1 Caldicoprobacter sp.
AGGGTGGTAAAGGATGTAAAGATTGCTCCGTCTCCGAGATGGATGCAGCGCAGGTTGGCTGCTGCGGGGATTAGGCCAATCAACAATATCGTTGACATAACCAATTATGTCATGCTGGAGATGGGCCATCCCATGCATGCCTTTGACCTGGATAAGGTAGCCGGTAGGACCATCGTAGTACGCAGAGCCCGCGATGGAGAAAAGCTGGTTACTCTCGATGACAAAGAAAGGCTATTAACTTCGGATATGCTGGTTATAGCAGACGTAGAAAAGGCTATAGGCCTGGCAGGAGTCATGGGCGGAGCCAACACCGAGATTACAGATGGGACAAGGAATATCTTGCTGGAGAGTGCGCTGTTTGATAGAGGATGCATCCGTAAGACGGCAAAGGCGCTGGGAATTCGCAGCGAGGCATCTTTGAGGTTTGAAAAGGGCCTAGATATACATAATGCCATGGCGGCATTGGACCGAGCAGCTCAGCTGATCCAGCAGCTAGGGGTAGGAACGGTGGTAGAAGGCGTTATAGATGTGTGTCACGGTTCCCTGGAGAAGAAGGTTTTGGAGATTCCATATAAGAGGGTAAATGGCCTGCTGGGCATCAACTTATCTGCCGATGAGATGGCCGATATCTTAAGGAAGTTGGAGTTCGAGGTGGATGTAAAGGGTGAATACATGGAGATAGAGGTGCCGTCTTTCAGGCAAGACATAGAAGGTGTGGCCGATATAGCTGAGGAAGTGGCTCGCATTTACGGCTACAATAACATCCCCATGACCTTGATGGAGGGCACTATAAGCCGTGGTAAAAAGACCCGGAAGCAGAAACTTATAGACAAGGTAAAGGACGTGCTTGTGGGTACCGGCCTTTACGAGGTGGTGACCTACTCCTTCACTAGCCCAAGGGTCTATGAGTCCATCGGCATTACCGATCCGCAGCTCATACCCAAGACCGTCAAAATTTTAAATCCCCTGGGCGAGGATCAGAGCATAATGCGCACCACGCTCATTCCAAGCCTTTTAGAGGTGCTATCCCACAACTATAACAGAGGAATAGAGAGATGCCAGATATTTGAGATAGGGACGGCATTCCTGCCAAAATCGCTGCCGCTGGAGGATTTACCGGAGGAAAAACCACTTTTGACCATTGCAGAATATGGGCCGGATGTAGATTATTATGACCTTAAAGGCAAGGTTGAGGTGTTGCTTGAGGAACTGGGACTGCTGGATGAGGCAGAGTTTGTACCACACGTTCATCCCACATTCCATCCGGGCAGGACGGCGCTTTTAAAACTGGAGGGCAAGGAGATAGGCATACTTGGGGAGATACATCCCAAGGTGGCTCAAAACTATCAGATTGAAGAGAGGGTTCTGGTGGCCGAGCTACAACTTGATATCCTGCTCAGTTTGGCAAAAGAGGAACGGAAGTACAGGCCCCTTCCCAAGTATCCTGCCGTTGAGCGAGACCTGGCGGTGGTGGTGAAGAAGGAAGTGCTGGCTGCCCAGGTGGAGAGCTGTATAAAAGAGCTTGGTGGGCAGCTTCTCGAAAAAGTGAAGCTGTTCGATGTGTATGAGGGTGCCCAAATACCTCAAGGCTATAAGAGCCTAGCTTATTCTTTGAGCTATCGTGCCGCCGATAGAACCTTGACGGATGAGGAGGTTAATTCCCTGCACGACAGCATTGTGAAAGGTTTGGAACAAAAGCTGGGGGCGAGACTGCGTTAACCCGCAAGGGATCACAAAAATTCGACAAAACGCTTGTTCTAATATGGCAGATGTTGTATAATAGTATCCAAGATAGCAGGGGAATGGGGATGTGATCCATGGTGGGTAAGACGAAAACCGTGGTCCGGATCGGCGGCCGGGAATACTCCATAAAGAGCGTGGAGTCCGAGGAATACATTCACAAGGTGGCCATTTATGTCGACAGGAAGATGGAGGAGATCAAGCAGCGGCAGCCCAATTTAAGTACCACCATGTTAGCCATGCTGACGGCCATAAATTTGGCGGATGAGGTCATCAAGCTTCAGCAAAAGGTCGAAAAGCTCCAGCGAGAGATAAGCGTCCTGCATTCCGTGCTGGAGGAAGATGGACGGAATGACATCCCAAATACTTCTCCTGTTTATGACGTTTCACGCAGGATAAGACGGTGAGAGGGCAGTTTGATATTGGATGCTGTATAAACGACGTGGGTTATAAGACGTGGGTTATAAAAAGCAGCCTTCGGGCTGCTTTTTGTTT
>NZ_VSCO01000058.1:0-10815 GCF_047459465.1 Caldicoprobacter sp.
ACCTTCCATATGGGGAGCTTGGTGGCTACCTTTACCTTTTCGCGGTATCCATCCTTTAGGGCTTTACCTACCAATATTTCGCTATTACCACCATGATACGGGTAAGCGGTATCTATGTAATTAACTCCGTGGTCAATTGCATACCGGATCATCTTGATGGCTTCCTCTTCGTCTATGAGCGACTGATCGGTTGAACCGTCTGGCTGTACTTTAAGGGGCAAACGCATGCAACCAATACCGAAGGTTGAGATCTTAAACCCTAGATTTCCGAATTCTCTGTAATACAACTTAATCCCTCCTAGCGTTGTTCATGGCCTTTAAATTATATCAAATATATTGTTAAAATTGAAGTCATTATTTACTTATTGCTGTTTTTAAGGGATTTAACATATGCAGCAAAATCTACATCCGGGTACACCGACGTAGGTTACAATCCAGTCCATCACTTTGTGCTGAACTGAATGGTAAAATGTAGGGATGGTGCGTCCTCAGATGTTGCTCATCCTTGGATTAACCGTATTTTTTGATAATCCTGTTCGTAATTGAAGTACACTATTACCTTGCCTTTGGTGCAGGCCTGCAAGAAATCGTTGACGGCGTTTATCAATGTTTTGATCGATCTCCCCAATGTCGATTTCTAACTTTGGCCTCCATTTTATGGGCACACCACCACCTTCTTTACTTCTTATTTTTATTACAACATATCTTTTAAACGAATTTTGTAGTTATAAAACATGATTTTATGATATTTACATGCTTGTTTACATGTAGTACCATAATTTGTATATACAAGGTGGAACAAAGGGTATGTGGATTGTGATTGTCGAAAGTTTTTGAATTTTGATGAAAAAGACTTGCCTTTATGTTATAATATATTATAATTTAATGCATGGTTTAATCATATTAAAAATAATGAAGAAATTTGGAATAAATATTGAAAATCAAAGAAAAAAAGAAATGGGGGCAGGATATGGTTCCAGCGGATCAACTGCTTGTTAAGCAGATAAATAAGTCAATAGTACTCAATACCATAAGAAAAAAGGAAGGCATCTCAAGAGCTGGTATTGCCGAATTTACCGGTTTAAATAAGTCCACCGTTTCTTTTTTGGTAGATGAGCTCATAAAGGAAGGGCTTGTGAGGGAAATAGGGCCTGGTGAGTCAAAAGGTGGCCGGAAACCCATTATGTTGACGATAAATGAGAAGGGTGGCTGTGTCATAGGTGTTGACTTGGGTGTAAACTATATTTTGACGGTTTTAACTGATCTGGTAGGGAATGTATTGTGGGAGAAGAGAATAGATATAAAGCTGGGAGAAGATAAAGAAAAGGTGATTGACCTTTTGATGCAATCCATTGGAGAAGCGGTTGGAAATGCGCCTGCTACGGTAAATGGTATTATGGGTATAGGAATAGGTGTGCCAGGGATTGTGGATTACAGGAAAGGGCTTGTATTGATGGCTCCCAACCTCAAATGGAAGGATGTACCCCTCAAAGAGATAGTAGAGGAAAGATTTAAAATAAAGGTACATATCGATAACGAGGCTAATGTGGGTGCAGTAGGGGAAAAGTGGTTTGGAATTGGAGTTGAATGCAGCAATTTTATTTACGTCAGCGCAGGAATAGGAATAGGTACTGGTATAATCATTAACGGAACGCTTTACAGAGGTGCATCTGGATTAGCTGGCGAAATAGGGCATGTAACGATAAATATATATGATCAGCTGTGCGGTTGCGGTAATATCGGCTGCTGGGAAAACTATGCCTCTGAAAGAGCGCTGTTGGATTACATGGAAGCTCAGCTGAAACAAGGGAAGGAGGATGCCTATATAAACAATGAAACTATAGGCGATTTAAACGCTTTGCGCATCATAGATTTTGCGCGTAGGGGGAGCTCTATTGCCATAGAGGGATTGAAGGAAATAGGCAGGAATCTCGGTATAGGGATAATAAATTTGATAAATACCTTTAATCCCGAGATGGTTATCATCGGAAATACGCTGTCTCTTGCAGAGGATATTATTCTACCCGAGATTTTGAATGAGGTAAGCAAAAAATGCTTTGTATATAAATATCACAAGGTAAAAATAAGAACTTCAACGTTGAACTTTCATGCGGGGGCCATGGGGGCCGCATCTCTTGTTATATCAAAGTTGTTTGCGCACCCCGAATTCTGACTTTGCAAGGCGAGTGGGGCATTTTAAAAGTTTGTCCAGGCGACTAATTATTTTACAATAATTCATAATTAATATTAATAATAATATCTGCCATTGAATAAATGATAGAAAGGATGAAGGGTATGAAGGTAGTATTCAGGTGGTTTGGAGAAAACGACGATAGCGTAACCCTTGAACAGATAAGGCAAATACCCGGTGTGACTGGAGTGGTTTCTGCGCTGTTTGACATTCCGGTTGGAGAAGTGTGGCCTCTGGAAAGGATACTGGCGCTCAAAAAGAAGGTGGAGGACTACGGCTTAAAATTAGAGGTTATAGAGAGCGTTAACGTGCATGAGGACATAAAGCTGGGCTTACCCACCAGAGATCGATACATAGAAAATTACAAGGAGACCATAAAGAATTTGGGGCAAGCCGGCATCAAGGTGTTGTGCTATAATTTCATGCCAGTATTTGACTGGATACGCACCGATTTGGCCATGAAGTTACCCGATGGGTCGGAAGTAATGTCTTATGACGATGACGTAATCAGGAATTTAGACCCCATTGAGCTGATTAACGAGATGGAATCTGGGTCAAGGGGGTATTCGCTGCCTGGATGGGAGCCTTATCGGTTAAAAGAAATAAGGAGGCTGTTTGAGCTATATAAGGATGTCGATGAAGAAAAACTGTTTGAAAACCTCAAGTACTTCCTCGAAAATGTGATTCCGGTCTGTGAAAGGTACGATGTAAAGCTAGCCATTCATCCCGACGATCCACCATGGTCAATATTCAAGCTTCCGCGGATAGTTACTGATAAAGAAAATTTGGATAGAATAATCAACCTTGTGGATAGCCCTTATAATGGCATTACCCTATGCAGCGGTTCGCTGGGAGCAAATTGCAATAATAACATTCCCGAGATGGTGAGATATTTCGGTAGCAAAGGAAGGATACATTTCGCCCATATAAGAAATATAAAGATCGAAAGACCAGGAGTGTTTTATGAGACGTCCCACCTGTCTTGTGACGGTTCATTTGATATGTTTGAAATCGTGAAGGCCTATTATGATGTAGGTTTTGAGGGGTATATGCGCCCCGACCACGGGCGAATGATATGGGGCGAAAAGGCCAGGCCGGGATATGGCCTGTATGATAGGGCCCTGGGGATAATGTATTTGCTGGGGCTGTGGGAAGCCATTGACAAGATGAGCAGAAAATGAAAGCTGGAAATGGGGTGATGAGCGGTGGATTTTGGCCAAAGCAGGGTTTATGAATGCTGGTTAAATTATGCGCATTTGCCTGATAATTTTGATGGGGAGTATAGAAGCTTTTGTAGTCATATTGTAGCCAAAAGCAAGCATCCCATTATAAACTCGGCTATTGAGGAGCTTAAGTTGGCATTTGCCAGATTTACCGGACAATCCCCACAGGTAATGGACTCTTATCCTGATTTCGATTGTGTATTCGTTGGTACTTGGAATGATGTAGATGACGAAGCCTTGAAGGTAGGCCACGAAAAATTGCCTGAAGATGGGTTTATTGTGCAAAAGCTTGAGCGCAATGGCAAAAACGTGCTGGCTGTAATAGGACAAAACGAAAAGGGAGCCCTATACGGGGTATTTCATCTTTTAAGGTCGATGTGCTGTGGCACACCTCTTGCAGGGGTGCAGGGCATCGATGGGCCGCGCAACCCCTTGAGGGTTATAAACCACTGGGACAATATGAGCGGCGATATAGAAAGGGGATATGCCGGCAAATCCATATTTTTTAAGGACAACAGGATTGTCAGCGATTTGAGCAGGGTTAAGGATTATGCGCGGTTTCTGGCGTCTGTAGGAGTAAACGGCGTTGCCATCAACAACGTCAATGTGCATCGGGTTGAGACGCGCCTTATAACCGATGAATTCCTGCCCGATGTGGCAAGGATAGCCGATGTATTCAGGCAGTACGGGATAAGGCTGTATCTGAGCATAAATTTTGCCGCTCCAGTGGAGATAGGTGGCCTGCCTACTGCTGATCCCCTGGATGAATCGGTCCGAAAGTGGTGGAAGGATGTAGTTGACAACATATACAGTTATATCCCTGATTTTGGCGGATTTGTGGTCAAAGCCGATTCTGAATTCAGGCCGGGGCCCTTCACTTACGGTAGAAACCATGCCGAGGGAGCCAACATGCTGGCAGAGGCTTTGAGGCCCCATGGCGGCGTGGTTTTTTGGCGGGCTTTCGTGTACAACTGCCAGGTTGACTGGAGAGATCGCAGCGTAGATAGAGCCAAAGCGGCATATGAAAACTTCAAACCGCTGGATGGAAAGTTTTTGGATAACGTGATTGTGCAGATTAAGTACGGTCCAATGGATTTCCAGATAAGGGAACCGGTCTCTCCCTTGTTTGGCGCCATGGAGAAGACCAACGTCGCTGTGGAATTCCAAATTACACAAGAATATACGGGACAGCAAAAGGACCTGTGCTATCTGGTCACCATGTGGAAAGAAGTATTGGATTTCGATACTTATGCCAAAGGGCAGGGTTCCACGGTGAGCAAGGTGGTCAGCGGCTATCTTTTTGGAAGGAAATATGGCGGTGCAGTGGGCGTTTCCAACATTGGGGACAGCAAGAGCTGGACGGGGCATCCGCTCGCACAGGCCAACCTTTATGGCTTTGGCCGCCTGGCATGGAACCCCGAGCTATCTGCTCAGGAGATAGCCGAAGAATGGGTAAGGTTGACTTTTGGCCACGACAAACAAGTTGTAGACACAATAGTGTCCATGCTGATGACTTCCAGGGATATATATGAGAAATATACGGCACCGCTGGGGATAGGATGGATGGTAAACCCCGGCCATCACTATGGCCCTAATGTAGATGGATACGAGTATTCGCATTGGGGTACGTATCATTATGCTGATTGGCAAGGGATCGGCGTTGACAGGACGGTAGCTACAGGTACCGGCTATACCGCCCAGTACAGGGAACCGGTGGCCAGCATGTATGAGAACATAGAGACCTGCCCTGATGAACTGCTGCTGTTTTTCCACCATGTACCTTATACCCATAAATTGAAATCCGGTAAAACGGTGATCCAGCACATATACGATACCCATTTTGAGGGAGCGGAGGAAGCCGAGGGCTTGAAGAAAAAGTGGTTAACCCTCAAAGGCAAGGTGGATGAGGAGATATTCCAGCTGGTACTGGAGAGGCTGGATATGCAGATCAAAAACGCCATCGAGTGGCGGGATGTGATAAACACCTATTTTTACAGAAAAACCGGTATCGATGATGCCCACGGCAGGAAAATTTATAGATGATGGCGAGGGCTGCTCCAATGGTTGTTGGAGCAGCCTTTTTGTAAATAAAGATTCAGGAAAACATAAGGATGAAATAGCTTTTATTGATGAAATAACAAGCGGATTTTGTGTCTTAACCGGTAACCAATTATGTCGGAATAATTTTCAATATAACATTGTTCCAGAATAACAATAATTGTTGAGTTGGCATATTGACAAATAAAAAAGCCGAGAGTTATAATTGTACTGCAGCCCCACCCGAGGTGGGGTAGGGTAGTATAAGTGGAGAGGTTATGTTAGAGATCATGAAGCAGCTGTAATAGAGTAATAATTATATTACCAATCGCGGAACTATCATACATGCTATGAATAGCTATTGAATGGTAGTAATCGTGTTGCTAATTATATAGCTGCCACCATGATAGTTCGATCGGAATTCCAGTTTAGCCATAATAGGAAAATATAAAGGAAGGGAAGGGAATATGACAAAGAAAACTTTGGGCATTACTGGAATGACGTGCACGGCATGCGCTAGGGCCGTAGAGAGAAGCGTCAGCAAAGTAGATGGCGTAAAGTCGGCCAGCGTGAATTTTGCCACCGAAAAGCTGACGGTGGAGTTTGATGAAGGCAAAGTGGATTTGAGCAGGATAAAAGAGGCGGTTGAAAAGGCCGGATATGGAGTACAGGAGGATGAGGAGCCAAGCACCAGAGAGGTTATTATTCCTATAGCGGGAATGACATGTGCCGCCTGTGCAAAAGCGGTTGAAAGGGCTATAAAGAGGCTACCTGGCGTTGACGAGGTAAGCGTCAATCTGGCCACCGAAAAGGCTAGGGTGGTATACAATCCTGCCAAGGTGAGGATGTCGGAGATAAAGCATGCCATAGTTAAGGCAGGATATAAACCGCTGGATATTGAAGAGGAGGAGCAACGGGTCGACAAAGAGAGGCTGCGCCGCCAAAGGGAAATTAGGGATTTGAGGACCAGGTTGGTAGTATCCATAATATTTACGGTGCCGCTTCTGTACATCGCAATGGGGCATATGCTGGGGCTGCCGTTGCCCGAGGTTATCATGCCCGATATGCATCCCTTGAATTTTGCAATGGTTCAGCTACTGCTCACCCTCCCTATTGTGGTTGCGGGCTATAGATTTTATACGGTGGGTTTTAGTAACCTGATAAGGCGCCACCCAAATATGGATTCGTTAATAGCGGTGGGTACCAGCGCGGCGTTTGTGTACGGCGTTTATGCCATATTTAGGATAGCCGCCGGGTATACCGAATATGCCGAGAACTTGTATTTTGAAACCGCCGGCGTCATAATTGCGCTGATTTTGCTTGGTAAATACCTGGAGTCCATTGCGAAGGGCAAGACCTCTGAGGCCATAAGAAGGCTTATGGACCTTTCGCCCAGGACAGCGATGGTCATACATGAGGGCAAGGAATTGACCATCCCGGTCGAAGAAGTCGAGGTAGGGGATATATTGATTGTGAGGCCGGGGGATAGGATTCCGGTTGACGGGGAAGTTATAGAAGGAAGGACCTCGGTGGATGAATCCATGCTGACCGGCGAGAGCATTCCGGTGGAGAAGGTTCCTGGCAGCAAAGTGGTAGGGGGCAGTATAAACAAGAACGGTACCATAAAGATGAAGGCCACAAAAGTAGGCAAGGATACCGTTTTAGCCCAGATTATAAAGCTGGTGGAGGAAGCACAGGGTTCCAAGGCGCCCATAGCCAAGCTGGCCGATGTCATATCCGGATACTTTGTGCCGGTGGTCATCGCCATTGCCGTTGTCGCGGCCGTGGCCTGGGCACTGTCTGGAGAATCGGCGATTTTCTCGCTCACAATATTCATATCGGTATTGGTCATAGCCTGTCCCTGTGCTCTGGGCCTTGCAACTCCCACCGCCATCATGGTGGGTACTGGCAAAGGCGCCGAATACGGTATACTGATAAAGGGTGGAGAAGCCCTTGAAACGGCGCACAGGATAGATACGGTTGTGTTGGATAAGACTGGCACCATCACCGAAGGCAAGCCCCAGGTGACGGATATCGTAACCAACGGTTTGATCAGCGAGGATGAGCTGCTGCGCCTGTCGGCTTCTGCCGAAGTAGCGTCCGAGCATCCACTGGGTGAGGCCATTGTAAGAAGCGCCAGGGAGAGGAACATGGAGCTTGCTTGGGTAGAAAGCTTTGAAGCCATCCCGGGTCAGGGCATCGAGGTAGTCACCCAGGGCAAGCAGGTCCTTTTGGGCAACAGGAAGCTTATGGAGGATAGAAATGTCGAGATTACGCTTCAGCAGGAGTACGACAGATTGGCCGCAGAGGGCAAGACGCCCATGTTTATCGCCGTGGATGGTAAGCTTGCCGGCATCATAGCGGTATCCGATGTCATAAAGCCTACAAGCAGGAAAGCGGTAGAACAGCTTCACAAAATGGGCATAAAGGTGGTAATGATAACCGGGGATAACGCTCGAACCGCTCAGGCCATAGCCAAGCAGGTGGGTATAGACATGGTGCTGGCCGAGGTGCTGCCTCAGGATAAGGCCAACGAGGTCAAAAGGCTTCAGGAACAGGGCAGGAAGGTTGCGATGGTGGGTGACGGCATCAATGACGCTCCGGCTTTGGTGCAAGCGGATGTGGGGATCGCCATAGGGTCGGGTACCGATGTGGCCATGGAATCGGCCGATATAGTTCTCATGAAAAGCGATTTGATGGATGTCCCGGCTGCTATACAGCTCAGCAAGGCAACTATCAGAAATATAAAGCAAAACCTGTTCTGGGCGTTTGCGTACAACACTGCCGGCATTCCAATAGCGGCCGGATTCTTGCACCTGTTTGGTGGACCTTTGCTGAACCCCATGATAGCGGCATCGGCCATGGCATTAAGCTCGGTATCGGTTGTGACAAACGCCTTGAGGCTTAAGAGGTTTAAACCCAGACTGGATTGATACGCATGATTTTCGGTAAGCCACCCAACGTATTGCTTGCTTTGAGGATTATGCTGGATTTGTAGATCATCAAATCGCAGAGCAAAAAGATTACAAATGATCAAAGATTGGTATAGAAAATTTTAGAAAGGGGGTGTTTTTGTGAAGAAGAAAATATATATCGAAGGGATGTCCTGCCAGCACTGCGTAAATCACGTTACAGAAGCGCTCAAAGAAATACCTGGCGTGAAAACGGTTGACGTGGATTTAAAGGGGAAATATGCCATTGTTGAAGCAGACCGCCAAATCGATGACGGTGAAATAAAGAATGCTATAGAAGAAGCAGGATACGAGGTTGTGAAGATAGAATAGTTTTGTGTGTACACAGGTTTATTTATTATCGATTTATTTTTGTTGGCAATCGGTTTATTGTAACCCGTAAGCCTGGAGGGTCTCCCGAGCTTACGGGTTAAAGATTCAGTTAAGCTAACCATTGATATTAACGCCTGCCCTGGGTAGTGCCCTGTCTATGTATTTTGACAAAACGATGGCTATGACGCCTTTTAGTATATCCAAGGGAATGAAGGGCAAGGTGCCGACCGCCAAGGCCTCAGCTATGGATAATTTGGTTGTAAAAGCCAACTGCACCGTTCCGGTGAAATATATTATGACTAGAGAAACCAGCAGCCCTAAAATCTTACCTTTTAAATCGAATTTGGCGAGTTCTACAACGTATCCGCCAACTAATCCGCTTATAACGAACCCTGCAATGTATCCGCCCGTTGGCCCCAGTATGATGCCTATGCCCCCCTGAGCTTGAGCAAACACCGGCAGTCCTATAGCTCCCAGAAGTAAATATGTAAGCATTCCCCAAAATGCCTTTTTGCCCAACAAAAATATGCCTAAAAAAACTCCGAAGACCTGGAGAGTAAAGGGAACACCGCCGGGAAGGGGTATGGCAATCTGGGCCAAGACGGCTGTGATGGTTGCCAGCAAGGCAGCTTGTACTACGGTTCTGATTGTCAACTTATAACACCTCCATGGTTTACAATTTATTTATAAAATACTCTAGATGATAAGAAAAGTCAATAGAAAGTTAATGAGCAAGATGTCATAAATGGTATAAAATATGATAAAATGTATTTGGATTGACTGATACGGGAGTGAGCGTTATGGATGACAATACGAGAACGCTGGTGCTCAATCTTTTGAAGACCTCAAGAGGTCAGATCGATGGCATAATCAAAATGGTGGAGGAGGACCGGTACTGCGTCGAAATATCCAAGCAGATACTGGCAGTACAGGCTTTGCTCAAAAAGGCAAATTTGAAAATAATAGATCAGCACATAAAGCACTGCGTTAGGCAAGCATTCACCGAGGGTCACGGTGAGGAAAAGGTGAATGAGATAATGGAGCTCATCGACAAGTATGCCAAGTAGCGTGTTTGATGGCTTTATTTATCATGCTATCGTGCTCTCTTTGAATGTTACTTGGATATATATCTCTTCCCATGAGGGGCGAAGGAATTTGCTACTGCGCTTTACTGGATTTTAATGGGATTATAGTGATGGCGGCGAAAACGCAATAACACTGGTTGTTTTGTACGCAAAATATTGACAATACTTTTTGTTGGAGGGATACGTCTATGGAAAAGGTCATACACGGCGTGAAGATCGAGTGCGTTCAGGGGGATATAACCAAACAGGAAGGTTTTGATGCAATAGTGAATGCGGCCAATGCTCAGCTCATGCCTGGAGGAGGCGTGGCCGGTGCTATTCACCGCGCAGCAGGGCCCGGCCTTGCGGAGGAGTGCAAGCCTTTGGCACCCATAAAGCCCGGACAGGCGGTTATAACCGGTGGGCACAACCTGCCCAACCGCTATGTTATCCACTGCTTGGGGCCGGTATATGGCGTTGACCAGCCTTCTGATAAGCTGCTGGCTGACTGTTACAGAAACGCGCTGAAGTTGGCCGAGCAGCACGGCATAACCTCCATAGCTTTTCCTGCCATTTCAACCGGCATATTCGGATATCCCATGGAGGAAGCCGCCAGGGTAGCGTTTGAAGCGATATTTGAGCTGATTCCTTCGCTTAAATCGGTCAAGGTAATCAGGTTTGTCCTGTGGGATAGGGAGGCACTGGAGATTCATGAGAGGGTGTTGGGGGATATGTTTTGATTACGTCAGGTTCTTCAATTCTCATTTTGAGCAATTCGCCTTTGTTCTTACTGGAGAAAGTTCAATTTGAAAAACGCTTAAGATCCGTTTTCTTAAATGTCCGCTCGGGTGTAATTAATGTATCGCCAAATTTAATGAAATACCATGGACTAATTTGCGGAATACATCCCCAATTTCCATGTCTTCCATCATGACAGGTTTCATCTCTTTAGATAAAAATACTACTTTTATGCGTTCAAATCCTTCCGGAGGATTGATCCTATCCTCTATTGTTCT
>NZ_VSCO01000059.1:0-10605 GCF_047459465.1 Caldicoprobacter sp.
TTTATGAAAAAGTCCATAACGGCCGGCATATTATCTGCTATTGTGTGGGGTGCAGGACAATTTTATAACAGGCAGTATTTAAAGGGAATAATGTTTTTGATAATTCAATTTATAGTCTTCCTAAATTATCAATATTTTTACAATGGATTATGGGGCCTTATTACGCTAGGAGAGACGCCTACAAGGATAGAAGGCGGTATAGCTATACACGGCGATAACTCGATAATTCTCATGGTTAAAGGCATTATATGCTTGTTGGTATTGGTAATAGTGTTGGTATTATATGTTTTAAACATCAGAGATGCTATAAAGACAGGCGAATTACGTAATAAAGGAGAAAAATTGCCCTCAACTATAGAATCATTTAAGCAGCTATGGGATAAGTCTTTTGCATATATCATGTTGATTCCGGCAGCACTGTTTGTGTTATTTTTGGTGGTATTACCCCTTATATTTGGGTTTTGTGTGGCTTTTACAAATTATTCTGCTCCTGACCACTTACCTCCTGCCAAGCTGGTTGACTGGGTGGGCTTTGAGAATTTTAAGAATATATTCAGGTTGCCCATGTGGAACCAGACCTTTTTAGGGGTGTTGACCTGGACCGTCATATGGGCGGTTGTATCCACTACCACTTGTTTTTTTGGTGGCCTTTTAGTGGCCGTACTTATCAACAGCAAGCGGGTAAAATTTAAAAAATTTTGGCGTACAATCTATATACTGCCTTGGGCTATGCCGGGCATGATATCATTGCTGATTTTTAGAAATCTGTTTAACGGGCAGTTTGGTCCTATAAACCGCCTGCTCAGGGAATACGGATTGATACAGCAAAATATACCGTGGTTATCCGATCCAACTTTGGCCAAGGTTACCATAATACTTGTAAACCTATGGCTGGGCTTTCCCTATTTTATGGCGCTTATGACTAGTGTGATGACCAGCATAGATAAGGAGTTATATGAAGCAGCAAGAATTGATGGTGCAAATGCTTCCGATGAGTTTTGGAAGATAACACTACCTCTGGTATTGTATTCCACAGCACCTCTGCTTATAATGTCATTTGCTCACAACTTTAATAACTTTAACGTGATATATTTTCTCACCGAGGGGAATCCCATCAACCCCGCTTATAAGTTTGCTGGTCATACCGATATACTAATAACATGGATATATAAGATGACATTAAACAATAAGCAGTTTAACATGGCTTCGGTTATGTCCATACTCATATTCTTGCTGATAGGTTCTATATCGGCTTGGAACTTTTTGAGAACCAAATCCTTTAAAGAGGAGGATATGATATAAAGATGAGCAATGCAGCCTATACAAGCAGGCAAATTATTATTGAAACTAATAGAAGGTCAGCAACATCAATCCCTAAAGGGATTGATGTGTTAATAACGGTGCTTATTTATGCCTTATTGATATTAATTGCCATTTTGGTTATTATACCTTTAATTTGGATAATTGGCTCGTCATTCAATCCTTCAAGCAGTCTTTTGTCGGCCACCGCTATACCTAAGAACCCTACTCTGATGCATTACAAAAGGTTGTTCACTGAGACAAAATTTCTTCAATGGTATTGGAATACGTTAAAGATAGCCATAGCCAACATGATATTGTCAGTAGTTTTGACAACCATGACGGGGTATATCTTTTCGAGGTTTAAGTTCAGGGGTAAGAAGATAGCTTTGCTTTCCATATTGGTACTTCAAATGTTCCCAAGTTTTATGGGCATGATCGCCATATACATGTTGCTCTGGCAGCTTCAACTTTTGGATAACCATTTAGGGCTTATACTGGTATACGCAGCTGGGCAAATTCCATATAATACTTGGTTGGTAAAAGGGTATATGGCATCCATTCCGAAGAGCCTAGATGAAGCCGCTAAATTGGATGGTGCCTCTAATATGACCATATTTACAAAGATTATTTTGCCGCTTATGAAGCCGATTATCACATTTGTAGCTCTTACCCAGTTTATGGCTCCTTGGATGGATTTTATATTCCCTAGACTGATTTTAAGCAGCAACAGCAAGAAAACCCTGGCAATAGGGCTCTTTGACCTGATTGCAGGCAATACCAACAACAACTTTACCATGTTCGCAGCGGGGGCAGTGCTGGTGGCGGTACCTATAACCATTTTGTACGTCGCTTTGCAGAGATATTTGCTGGAAGGGCTTATAGCTGGGGCCAACAAGTGAGACCGCTCAAACGCTTTTTAATCAAAAGGATTGGGGGGATATGATAAAATGAGATATCCAATATTACAAGTATTGATAGCTGCTACCATAGCGCTGAGCTTGATATCATGCCAGCTTGCCGAAAATACCGCGTCCAGGCAGGAGGAGACTGGCATGAAAGAAGGCCTTTTACAAGATGTTTCCGAGTCATCAGAAAATCAAAATGAAGATGGTGCCCGGGAAGTTACAAGAGGCAATGAGGAAAAGGATGAGCGTAAAGTATCACAGGTTAAAGTCCCTGATTGGTCTAAAAATGCTGTGATATACGAGGTAAACATAAGGCAATATACCAGAGAGGGGACTTTTGAAGCTTTTAGGGAACATTTGCCCCGTTTAAAGGAATTGGGCGTGGATATTTTGTGGTTTATGCCCATACATCCGATATCCCAGGAGAGGCGCAAAGGCGTGCTGGGGTCTTATTATTCCGTTAGAGATTATAAAGATGTAAACCCTGAATTTGGCACTTTAGAGGAGTTCAAACAGATTGTTGACGAGTGCCATGAAATGGGGTTTAAGGTCATATTGGATTGGGTAGCCAATCATACCGGCTGGGATAATCCATGGATAAAGGAACATCCCGACTGGTATGTACGGAATTTAAAGGGTGAAATCATTCATCCTCTGGGTACTGATTGGACAGATGTTGCGCAGCTGAACTACGACAATCAAGATATGCGTAAGGCTATGATAGAGGCCATGAAATTTTGGGTTGAAGAGATAGGTGTGGACGGTTTTCGTGCTGACTATGCGGGAGGTGTGCCCGTAGATTTTTGGGAAGCGGCAAGGGACGAACTGGATAGGATAAAAGAGGTTTTTATGCTGGCAGAGGATAACAGAGTAATGGCTTTGTTGGATAAGGCTTTTAACGCTAATTACGGATGGGAGTTATATAACATAATGAACAATATAGCAAAAGGTACCAATATTGCAAAACATGTAGAGGTATACCTTAAGAAAATAGACAGCATTTATCCCAGAGGGACTTACCCTATGCATTTTACCTCAAATCATGACGAAAATTCCTGGAATGGAACAGAATATGAAAGGTTGGGAGATGCGGTAAAAACCATGGCGGTACTTACTTTTACCGTACCTGGAATCCCCCTTATATATTCGGGTCAGGAAGCAGGCCTTAACAAAAGATTGAAGTTTTTTGAAAAGGATGAAATTGATTGGAGCGATTTAAGCATGCAGGAGTTTTATAAAAAACTTATAGAATTGAAAAAGAAAAATCCTGCTCTCTGGAATGGTGATGCTGGTGGGGAAGTCAACATTTTTGAGACTACAAGTAACAACGTCCTGGCTTTTGAAAGGGTGAAGGATGGGAATAGGGTTATCGTTATCATGAACCTTTCAAAAGAGGCCTGCGCTGTGGAAATAAAAATTGGAAATTCGGCAGGAGAGTATCAACAGTTTTTTACAGGTCAAAATTTTAACTTATCACCTCAACAAAAGCTGAAACTTGAGCCTTGGGAGTATATAGTTTTAGTTTCACAATAGAAATATAAAACATAAAAAGGGGGAGTGTAAATGTCAGAAAGGAGGTCAGTGGCTTTCTCGCTATCCATTATTTTCACATTTGCAATTATATTTGGATGCATATCACCTGTACAGTTGGCCAGCGCCAACACGGAAGAACAGATATTCGTAATAGCCAATGTAGTAGGCAATTTCCAATCAAAGATGGGCGACGAGGATTGGAATGTAAATAGTAATAAAACTATAATGACGTATAAAGGCAACGGATTTTATGAATTTACTACGCCTACCGAATTGCCTGCTGGCGATTACGAATATAAGGTTGCTCTCAACCATTCCTGGGAAGGCGGTGGAGTACCTTCACAGGGGAATTTAAGCTTTCACCTTGATTCGCCTTCTGTAATCACTTTTTACTTTAATTATTATACCTCGAGAGTCACAGATTCCACGAAATATACGCCTATCCCAGAAGAAAAGCTTCCAAGAGTTGTGGGCACAATACAGTCAGCCATAAATGCAGGCGATGACTGGAACCCGCAGACTTCTACGGCTATAATGAGAGATGACGACTTTGATAATATCTATCAATATACAGCTTTGGTTCCCAGAGGGAACTATGAATTTAAAATAACTCTGGGGCCTTCCTGGGATGAGAATTACGGTTTAAATGGGCAAAGGGATGGTTCCAATATTCCCTTAAATGTTGCTTATGATACTCAGATCACATTTTATTATGATGGACTATCGCATAGAATATGGACAGATTACAATGCGCCTTCAACAGAGTTGGACAATGATATACACTATGATGAACTAAAACATGATACTCGTGATGCATTTTTCCGCTATCCTTTTGGAGCCGTAAAAACGGGTGAAACGGTAACGTTAAGGATACAAGCCAAAAAACATGACCTTGAATCCGCTAAGATTTCTTACTGGGATGACATAAAGAAGACGAGAAACGAGCTTCCTATGTATAAAGTGGGTGAAAGCTCTGATGGTAAGTATGAATACTGGGAAGTACAGCTAAAGTTTGAGTATCCAACCAGAATATGGTATTATTTTGTGCTTAAAGATGGTACAAAGACGGCTTACTACGGGGATGACGATGAACAGCTAGGAGGGGTGGGGAAGGCCACAGATACCGTAAACAAAGACTTTGTATTGGTTGTATATGATGAAAACTTGGATACCCCTGACTGGATGAAAGGAGCTGTAATGTATCAAATTTTCCCTGACAGGTTTTATGACGGAGATCCTTCCAATAACCGGCTCAAGCAGTACAGCAGGGGCTATGAACCAGTTGAATATCATGAAGACTGGTATGAACTGCCGGATAATCCTAATTATAAAGATAGAGAAGGATATACGGGAGACGGCATATGGAACAATGACTTTTTTGGGGGAGATCTACAGGGAATAATTGAAAAGCTAGATTATTTAAAAGAGTTGGGTATATCGGTGATTTATCTCAATCCTATATTTCAGTCACCCTCCAATCATAGATATGATACCAGCGATTATAAAAAGATAGATGAACTGTTGGGAGATTTGGATACATTTAAAGAGTTGATGAGAGAGGCGCATGCGAGAGGAATAAAGGTCATTCTAGACGGTGTTTTTAATCATACAAGCGATGATAGTATATATTTTGACAGGTACGGCAAGTATTTGGATACGGGGATTGGGGCTTATCAGG
This sequence comes from Caldicoprobacter sp., assembly GCF_047459465.1. Classification (NCBI taxonomy): domain Bacteria; kingdom Bacillati; phylum Bacillota; class Clostridia; order Caldicoprobacterales; family Caldicoprobacteraceae; genus Caldicoprobacter; species Caldicoprobacter sp. The sequence continues at coordinate 5,419 of NZ_VSCO01000059.1, forward strand.
CATGGAGATTAAAGGTGCAATCCCCATATAGCGAATGGTACGAGATAAGGGACGATGGTAGCTATGATGGGTGGTGGGGATTCGATAGCATGCCCGTAATAAGGAGCGTGAACGGGAGCGAGTATAACGTAGAAAGCTGGGCAAACTTTATCATAAACGATGAAGAAGCGGTAGCTAAATACTGGCTTAATCCTGATGGCGATCGGGATGCCGGTGCTGATGGCTGGAGGTTGGATGTTGCCAATGAAGTGGCAGGTGATTTCTGGGCTCACTTCAGGAAGGCTATCGATACAGTTAAACCAGGTGCGCCTATGATTGCGGAGCTATGGGAGGATGCCTCTTTGGAATTACTAGGAAACTCGTTTAATTCTGTTATGAACTACCTTTTCAGGAATGCTGTTATTAGCTTTATACTGGATGAAACCTTCTATGATGGAAATGTAACCCATACCCCCATAGATGCGGAGAAATTGGATGAAAGGCTCATGAGCATATATGAGAGATACCCATTGCCTGTGTTCTACTCAACGATGAATCTCTTAGGTTCCCATGACACCATGAGGATATTAACGGTATTTGGATACGACTCTGCTGATGAAGGGAAAAATTCGCAGGAGGCCAAAGAACAGGCAATAAAGAGGTTAAAATTGGCCACAATACTCCAGATGGGATACCCAGGAATGCCTTCCATCTATTATGGGGATGAGGCAGGTTTATCCGGAGGTAAGGACCCCGATTGCAGGAGAACATTCCCGTGGGGAAAGGAAAATACTGAGCTTCAGGAGTTCTTTAAAAAAGTAATAAGCATAAGAAATGAAAATCAGGTTTTAAAAACTGGTGACCTTCAAACGCTGTATGCCCAAGGTGACGTTTATGCTTATGGAAGAAGGATTATCAATGGTAAGGATGCGTTTGGGAATGAATATGCTGATAGCGCTGCCATTGTAGTGGTCAATAAAGGCGAGCCAACTCGTATAACTATAGATACAAGAAAATTTATAAGAGATGGAGTGGAATTCAAAGATGCCTTAAGCGGGAAATCATATGTGGTTGAAGATGGGAAAGTCGTCATAGAAGTTGGAGCTATGAGTGGTGCTATGCTCATATCAGTATCAGGGCAAGATTTAACGGCTCCCGCATCCGTAACCAATTTAAAAGCGACTTCGGGAAAAGGCTGGGTGACGCTTGAATGGAGTCCCGTAGCTGGAGCTAAAAGCTATAACGTATATCGTTCTACAATTAAGGGTGGGCTTTATGAAAAGATAGCTTGTAACATTGAGGGAACTAGCTATACGGATAGTGAAGTCATTAATGGATTGAGATATGTCTATTCAGTGACTGCAGTAGATGAATATGGTAATGAAAGTACCATGGGCGACGAAGTAGAAGCCTACCCTGCTATTGCTATTGGTTGGGCCGGTAATCTGTCGGAGATTGGGGAGCATGTAATAGGTGTAGAAAATATTGTGAAGGTGTACGCTGAGGTGTGGGCTGAGGGACTCACTGATGGTGCAGGTCAAGGAGAAAACATGATAGCCCAGCTGGGATACAGATATGCGGGGGATGGTGCTGATGTAGATGGTATTCAGGTAAATACCGATTGGAAGTGGATCAACGCGATATACGTGGGAGATTCCGGGAATAATGATTTATATATGGCGCAATTTGTGCCTGATTTTACAGGAACGTGGGAATATAAGATGCGTTTTTCTTCTAACCAGGGGCAGGATTGGACGGTAACTGATACCAAGAAGTTTAACGTTATTCACTCGGAAGACATAAATCCTCCGACTGCTCCCGTTTTGCTGGAACCACCAGTAGAATCGTTGGCAGTTACGCTTAGCTGGAGCGCTTCGGAAGATGATGTCAAGGTTTATGGTTACGAAATTTACAGGGCTTTAGAGGAAAATGGGCCTTTTGTTAGAATTTCAACTGTATATGATGATCTTAAATATGTCGACAAAGATGTATCAAACGGCAACGAATATTATTATAAAGTTGTGGCTTTTGATACCTCATTTAACAGAAGCGCTTCAAATGTGGTAAAGGCTACGCCAGACTTGGTACAAGTGGAGGTAACTTTCAACGTTACCGTGCCCGATTATACTCCAGATGACGGGGTAAATATTGCAGGGAATTTTCCGGGATATTTTTGGGATCCGGCTGCCAACAGAATGGAAAAAGTAGATTCTCATACTTATAGTATTACCTTTATCTTGGACCAAGGTACGCAACTGGAGTATAAATATACTAGAGGGAGCTGGAATAATGTAGAGAAGGGTGAATACGGTGAAGAAATAGATAACAGGAAAATCACAATCACAAACCAAGGTTTTAACAGGATGGTGGTAAACGATATCGTGTATAGATGGAGGGATATACCGCTATACATTTACTATCCGGAGAATAATACCATTGTGGATGCCGACATACTTGAAATAGAGATTAAGGGCAATACCTATAAAGGTGCAAAGGTTACTATAAGCAGGGATACTTATAGTGAGACATTTATCCAGGAAGAAAATGGCCAGTTTATCAGATCAGTTCCAGTGGAATACGGTACAAACGTCATAAATATACATGTGGAGCCCAGTAATGGAAATAGTGATCAAGAGCTTATCAAGGATATCTCTATAACTGTCATTAGAAAGGATACTCAGGTTAATCAACCCAGCGAGGATGATACCGATAGGCCGGGAGAAGGGGAGCAGCCAGGTGATACCGATAGACCGGGAGAAGGGGAGCAACCAGGGGAAATTAGCAGGCCAGATGAGGACAGTGAGATTGAGGAAAGCGAGCAGTCAGGAGATACTGATCAATCAAACGAAAGCGGGGAGCCAGAACAGGTTACTAAGCCCGATGAAATAGATGGTCAGGAAACAACAGATGGAGCACAAGAGGAAGATGACTTGTCTAAAGAGGATAAAATTGTACAAACAGGTCGGTGGATGGATTTGAATATAATTCTTGCAACAGGATTTATGTTAATTCTTATAGGAGCTTGCGTGTTGTGGAAGGGTAAAAGTCGTCAAAAATGTGATACAATAAAGTTACAGCAATAATAGGTAAAAATACAAATGTACTGAATCTATTATTAATATCAACAACACCTGTCGGCCAAGATAATTTTAATCGGATTATTTTAATTCTTATGTTGCAGGCGCTATAATTTTGGTAACGACGCCGGTGAAGTTACCGGTATCTTTACCAAAATTAATTTAGTGAGGGGAACAGCAAAACCACTTTTATCAAGATGGCGACATGAACATTCGAAGGAGGGAAATAGAACAAATGTTGGAGAAAGTAAGAACATTCAAAGTTACGGAAAACGTTGTGGTTCTAGAAACCGAAAATGCCTGTATATATTTCGAGATATTTGATGAAGGTATAATAAATGTAAATGTCACGCATGGGATGAAGGACTTTTATAGCCAGGCGGTAGTTATGAAAGATAAAGACAAAAATGTAGAGTATAATGTTGATGAAAAAGAAGATTGCATCTTGATTTCCACCGATCTGTTGTGCCTAAAGGTGAATAAAAACAACTGCAATATGCAAATAGAGGGCAAATACGGGTTAAAGCTTGATGATATAGAATTGACTTTGGAAGAAGACAAGAGGTCATGCACCATAAGTATAAGGGAAGATGAGTATTTTTACGGTTTGGGGGAGAAAACCGGTTTCTTAAATAAAAGAGGAGCCAGATACACTATGTGGAATACCGACTGCTACGAACCCCATACCGAATCTACCGATCCACTTTACGCCAGTTTTCCCTTTTATATAGGCTTTAATCGGCAGGGTTGTTATGGCATATATTTTGATAACACGTTCAGGACTTACTTTGACATGGGTAAAAGCGACAGCAGCAGGGTCGAATTTGGGGCTGAAAATGGGCCGTTGAGTTTCTTCTTCATATATGGCCAGACCATGAAGGATATAATAAAGGGATATACCGACATTACGGGACGGATAGACCTGCCACCTATATGGGCTCTGGGATATCATCAGAGCAAGTACAGCTATTACCCCCAGAGCAAGGTGGAACAGCTGGCCATGACTTTTAGAGAGAAGGGCATTCCATGCGATGCCATATATTTGGATATACATTATATGGACGGCTACAGGGTGTTTACTTTTGATAAAGAAAGATTTCCAGATGTTAAGGGCATGCTGGAGCGGTTGAAAGATATGGGATTTAAGGTGGTAACCATTATAGACCCGGGCATCAAGGTGGATGAAAGCTATAGTGTGTTTAAAGAAGGCATTGAAAACCGATATTTTGTTACCGATAGAAACGGTTTGCCGTTTGTAGGGAAGGTATGGCCTGGGGATTCATGTTTTCCAGACTTTTCAAGGAGCGATGTGAGAAAGTGGTGGGCCGAAAAGCACAGGGAGTTTCTTGAAATGGGAATAGACGGTATATGGAACGACATGAATGAGCCGTCGGTTATGTATACTCCTTCTAAAACCATGCCTGAGGACATGATACATTTAAACGATGGCCGACCCATAACCCATGCCCAGTTTCACAACGTCTATGCTCTTAATATGGCTATGGCCACCAAGGATGCGTTTCTTCGGTTTAGGCCCAACCAAAGGCCTTTTATATTGACGAGGGCGGCTTTTTCGGGGATCCAGAGGTACGCCGCCATATGGACGGGAGACAACAGGAGTTGCTGGGATCATCTCAAGCTTTCCATTCCTATGCTTTTAAATATAGGGCTATCGGGAGAGCCGTTCTGCGGTGCGGATATAGGGGGATTTGGCGACGATTGCAATGAAGAACTGTTTATAAGATGGATTCAGGTAGGGATATTCTATCCGTTTTGCAGGAATCATAATGCGGTAGGGATGAGGGACCAGGAACCCTGGGCCTTTGGACGGCGCGCACAGGAGATTGCTACCCAGTTTATAAAGTTGAGGTATAGGTTGTTGCCCTACATCTATAATTTGTTTTATCAATCGCACCATAGCGGTTTGCCGGTATTAAGGCCCCTTGTTCTGGAGTATCCCGATGATGAAAACACTTATTCCATATTTGACCAGTTTATGCTGGGCGATAACATCCTTGGAGCCCCCGTATACGAACCCGGCAGGACCGTAAGGGCGGTGTATTTGCCGCAGGGCAGCTGGATAGACTGGTGGACGGGGAAAGAATATGAAGGCGGCAAGTATCACCTCGTT
>NZ_VSCO01000060.1:0-10574 GCF_047459465.1 Caldicoprobacter sp.
TTAACCGAGGGGTTGTTGGTTCGAATCCAACCTGAGGAGCCATTCTTTTTTTGGCCCTATGAAATTTAAAGTAGTCTTAATATGCACGAAAAATTAGAAATTTATCACACAGGCCTATCAGAGAACCCGTTATTTTCAGTGGCTTTGTTTTTCAAACTAACTTTTAATATTTCATACTGATGATGAAAATTTGTTCCTTAAATAGCCCTTGAGAGGGCTTTTTTATTTTTGGTGAAGCTTACCCTATGAATCTGTTCACTTATTTACCTCCTTGTGGTAGCTTTACTTTTGTGTTGACGGCTAAATGCCGTTGTGCTACACTGAAAGTGTAAGCGTTTACATCATAGTTGTGCTGTTTTTTGTAGACACTATTGTTTGGCTCCATTGTTTGACTCCATTGTTTGATCCCGCTATTGATTTAGACAAAGTCTGGCAACCCAATTCTTCTCCTAATCAAATATGAAAGGAGCTGTTTTGAATGGCAAAAGCGGATATTGGGCTTATCGGCCTTGCAGTAATGGGCCAGAATCTGGTGCTCAACATGGAGAGCAAGGGCTATTGCGTGACGGTGTACAACCGTACGCCCGAAAGGACCAAGGAGTTTATGGATGGCCCTGCAAAAGGCAAGGAAAGGATTATACCTGCCTATACTTTGGAGGAGTTTGTGGCTTCTTTGAGCCGGCCGCGAAAGGTCATGTTAATGGTTAAGGCAGGGAAACCCGTGGATGCTGTTATCGATTCTCTTGTTCCTCTGCTGGACGAGGGGGATATAGTGATTGACGGGGGTAACTCATATTTTAAGGACACCATAAGGCGGGCCGAACAACTTGCGCAGAAGGGAATACTCTTTATGGGCGTTGGGGTTTCTGGCGGCGAGGAAGGCGCTTTGAAGGGCCCAAGCATCATGCCCGGCGGGTCTTACAAGGCCTGGCAACAGGTGGAAAAGATACTGAAGGATATAGCCGCAAAGGTAGCAGACGGCATCCCCTGTTGCGAGTATGTGGGCCCCGATGGCGCTGGCCATTATGTTAAGATGGTACATAATGGTATCGAGTACGGGGATATGCAGCTTATCAGCGAAGCCTATTTCTTGATGAGGGAACTTCTAGGGCTCTCGGCTCCAGAGATGCAACCCATATTCCAGAAATGGAACGAGGGAGACCTTAATTCCTATCTCATCGAGATCACGGCCGATATCCTGGGAAGGATAGATGGAGAGACCGGTCTGCCCATGGTGGATGTCATACTGGATCGGGCGGGGCAGAAGGGCACGGGCAAGTGGACCTCGCAGGATGCATTGGACTTAGGTGTGGCCGTTCCCACTATAGCTGAGGCGGTGTTTGCCCGCTGCATATCGGCCATCAAGGAAGAGCGCGTGGCTGCTTCCAAAGTATTAAAAGGCCCTGAAGCCAAGTTTAATGGAGACCGTGAGCAGCTGATAGAGGATATAGGTCGGGCCTTGTATGCCTCCAAAATATGTTCATACGCTCAAGGATTTGCGCTCCTCAAGCAGGCATCCGAGGCTTATAACTGGAACCTCAGGCTGGGCGATATCGCCTTGCTGTGGCGTGGAGGGTGCATAATCCGGGCACAGTTTTTGGAGCGCATAAAGGAAGCCTACACCAGGAATCCGTCTCTTGCCAATCTGCTACTGGACCCCTATTTTAAAGAGGTGGTGGAGAAGGCGCAGGACAGTTGGAGAAGGGTTGTAAGCCTTGCTGTCCAATACGGCATTCCGGTACCCTGCTTTAGCTCGGCACTTTTCTATTACGACTCCTATCGCAGGGATAAGCTGCCGGCTAACCTGATTCAAGCGCAGCGGGATTATTTTGGAGCCCACACCTATGAAAGGGTAGACAGGGAGGGCACTTTCCATACCGATTGGTTATCGAAAAAATAAATGGAAGGGATTGGTAGGCGTGAACATCCTTGCTTTGGAAGTGAGCACCTCTGCTGCCAAAGCCATGATATACTCCCTTGAAGAGGGGATAAAGGGGGTATTCAGCGTACCTTTTAAGGATACCATAAATGATGTGGTATCACAGGATCCCGAGGGGATTTACCAGGCAGTCATCGAATGTGCCAAAGCGCTTATCGAGCGCGAAGGCTGCTCCATAGACGCCATCGGTTTGGGGAGCACCTGGCACAGCGTGCTGTTTTTGGACAGGGAGCGCAAGCCCATGGGCAGGATCAAGACCTGGGCCAGTACCGAAGCCGCTCCCACTGCCGGCCGATACAGAAAGGATGATAAGCTCAGACGCTGGTTTTACCAGCGGACGGGCTGCATGGTACATAGCATATACCCCGTCTGGAAGTACCTTCATGCCAAGGAACAAGGGCAGGTGGATCCCCAGGGCTACCTCTCTTCACAGCCCGAATACGTCTTTGAAAAGCTGACGGGACAGATGGGGGTTTCTCGTAGCGTTGCCTCAGGTACCGGGTTTATGAACATCCACACTCTGGAATGGGATGAGGAAATACTGGATTTTGTAGGGCTGAAGGTCTCCCAACTGGCTCCCCTTTACGAGTTGGACCATACTGCGCCTTTGAGCCAGGAAGCAGCATCGCAGCTGGGGCTTAAGGCCGGTATACCGGTGACCCTACCCGGCCCCGATGGGGCGCTCAACCAGGTGGGAGCGGGAGCCATGGGCCCGGGAATAATGACCATGTCGGTGGGAACCAGCGGAGCCCTCAGGGTTACCAGCCCTGTTCCGGTATTGCCGGACAATCCATCGACGTGGTGTTATTACGTGATCCATGGCAAAAGGTTAGCCGGTGCTGCTACCTCGGGCGCCGGAAACTGCGTGCAGTGGTTTGGGAAAAGGCTAAACCGCGGCAGCATAAGCTATCGCGCCCTGGATGAGCTGGCCAGCAAGATCGATATCCAGGATGCGCCCATCTTTCTGCCGTTTTTGTACGGCGAGCGCTGTCCCGGTTGGGAAGACACCAGGACGGGAGGCTTTGTCGACCTGAAACCCCATCATGAGGTAGGGCACCTTCACTATGCCATATTGGAAGGGGTACTGTTTAACCTGTATCAGTGTTATGTTGTTCTGGAGAAGCTTATGGGTGTGCCCAAAGAGATCAGGATATCGGGAGGTATTGAGAATTCCCGCTGGTGGCTTCAAATGGCGGCCGATATATTCCAGAGGGAGATATATACCTCCAACGTGGAACATGCCTCTACCATGGGGGCTGTAGCGGTGGCTTTGAAGGCTACGGGCGCTATAAAGTCGTTGGAGGAATTCAATCCAAGTCAAGGAGAAAAAATAGTTCCAAATGAATCGATGGCCCAAATATACGCTAAAAGGTTTGAGCGCTATATGGAATGGTATGATAAAACGTCAAACAGGGGTGAATAAATTATGGAAGGAATTGTATTGAAAGCGGCTAATAACAGAGGGCTTGATGCGGGACAGATTCGCGCTGCCCTGGAAAAGGCTTTGGAAGGGCGTAAGGATAGCCTCAAAAAGGTGCTTCTTTTGCCGCCTGATTTTACCCGGGCCCATTCGGGGGCAGGAGAGATAACCGCCATGCTGTATGAGATGCTTGGAAGCACATGTCAGGTGGATATCATGCCGGCGCTGGGTACTCACATGCCGGTAAGCGATGAAGAGCGCATAGCCTTTTTCGGAGAGGGGATCCCCAAAGAGCGGTTCATCGTGCACAACTGGCGGGAGGATGTAGTAAAAATTGGGGAAGTGCCAGGCGAGTATATCAAGGAGATCTCCGAAGGGTTGATGGAAGACCCCATAGATGTAGAGGTTAACTGGCGGCTGGTGAAAGGGGAGTATGACCTTATCATATCCATCGGACAGGTGGTGCCCCATGAGGTTGTGGGCATGGCTAACTATAGTAAAAACATATTTGTGGGCTGTGGCGGATACAGCATGATAAACAAGACGCACATGCTGGGCGCCATATACGGCATGGAAAGGATCATGGGCCGGGACCATTCGCCGGTGCGCAAGGTGTTTGACTATGCCGAACAGCACTTTGCCAAAGACATCCCATTGATGTATATATTGACGGTGACTACCCATGAAGAGGGGAAGGTTTTGATCCACGGCTTGTTTATAGGAAGAGAGCGCAGGCTGTTTGAGGAAGCAGTGGCTTTGAGCCAGCAGAAGAACATGCAGTTCCTGGATGAGCCGCTACAAAAGGTAGTGGTGTATCTGGATCCACAAGAATTTAAGAGCACCTGGTTGGGTAACAAGGCCATATACAGGACGCGGATGGCCATTGCCGATGGCGGGGAGCTCATAGTGCTGGCACCGGGCGTGCGGCAATTTGGCGAAGATAAAGGCAATGACATGCTGATCCGCAAGTATGGCTATGTGGGCAGGGAGCGGGTGCTCAAGCTGTGGAAAGAGCAAAAGGACCTGCAGGAAAACCAATCGGTGGCGGCGCACCTAATTCACGGCTCATCGGATGGCCGCTTTACTATCACATATGCCCCGGGCCATCTTACTCGCGAGGAAGTGGAAGGTGTAAACTTCAAGTACATGGACCTTGAAGAAGCCTACAGGCTTTATAACCCTGAAAAGCTTAAGGACGGATTTAACGTGCTGGAAAATGGCGAAAGGATTTTCTATGTAAGCAATCCGGCGCTGGGGCTGTGGGCATATAGGGGCAGGTTCTTCAGCCAATGAGGAGGAAATGGACGGAGTTAGTTGTCATCCTTGAGAAGCTTGGTTTTGACGGCCGAAGTGCATGATGACACTTGTGCAGTCTAAAGCTCGGAATTCGTCGATGCTGTTAAGGGATAATTTGGCTGCTTGCATATGAGGGACCCAGCTTCAGAGGGGCCCAGCTTCATATGAGGAACCCAGTTTCATATGAGGAACCCAGTTTCAGAGGCACTCAGCTTCATATGAGGAACTTAAGCTTGTAACCTGGAGGGTATAAGATGAAACAGTTGTTAGAAGTATTGCACAATGAATTTATAGAGCTTAAGGTATGCCCTCAAGTAGGAGCCAGCATATTCTCCTTGAGGTATTGCTTGAACGGCCAATGGGTGGATATAATGAGGCCCACGCCCTATCAGGCGGTTGAGAACAAAGATGCAGGGAAGTTTGCCTCTTTCAACATGATCCCCTATTCGAACCGCATAGAAAACGCTGTTTTAAAATTCAGGGGCAAGGTCTATAATCTTCGAAAGAATACCGCTGAGGGGCATGCCATACACGGAGATGTACGTTTCAGGCCGTGGAAAGTGTTCTATAAAAGTGCCGAAAGGATTGTCATGGGCTTTGACAGCAGGGATTTTGACGACATGTCATGGCCTTTCCCCTTTTATGCTGAGATAGAATATGCCCTCACAGGGGCCAAATTGACGGTACGCCTGATGCTCAAGAATACGGGGACTGAGGAGATGCCGGGCGGAATGGGGATTCATCCCTATTTCATGAGAAAGCTTACGCCTCGAGATGATGCTGTATTTCTACAAATGCCTGCAAAGGGTGTTTATCCCGGCGATACCCCTATACCCACCGGAAAGTGGACAGAAATACCTAATGAGCTCGACTTTTCCAAGGGGAGGCAGTTGGGCTTTGAGCACATCGATAAGTGTTATAGGGCGCTCCATGCCCCTGTGATCATCAAATGGCTAGGCAGCGACGTGGTACTTACAATGGAGGCCGATGAGATATTTAAGCACGTGATACTGTATTCCCCTAAGGATAACCCTGGGTTTTTTGCGGTTGAACCGGTTACCAACTGCAATAACGGGTTCAACATGGCCGAAGAGGGAATAGATGATACGGGGACCGTTTATTTGCAGCCCGGGGATGCTATGGCGGGAAATATAACCATAAGGCTTTTTAGAGGAAGCAATAACGGCTTTCAGAGGGGCTGTTGAGAAGTTATTCTGTTATAATGCTATACTATCTGCTACGTCGTTTGAGAAGGGCAGGTTTAGGTTTACCTCCTGTGGGAAGGAGTGGCATGAATGGTCTAAATGCTCCAATGGAGCTAGATGATTTTGATGCTCAAATGGAGCAAAGTCCAGCCATTGTAGGAGGGTGACCTGTCTGCTATTAAAGTTCTGTCAAGTTGACTATGTGGTAAATTGACAAATGCATTTGTATATCGGAGGATAGGGTGTAGGCTATGAATATTTACGAAATTGCCAAAAAAGCTGGAGTATCCATTGCAACAGTATCCAGAGTAATAAATAACAGCCCGAAAGTTAAGGAGGAGACCAGGGCCAAGGTAGAAGCCGTGCTGCGACAGTACCGGTATACCCCCAATGCCATAGCGCGAAGCCTGGTGACTAAAGCCACCCACACCGTTGGCGTTTTGACCAGCGATGTAAGGGATTCGTATTATGCTAGCGCTATTTATACCATAGAACAGAGCTTTAGGGAGTTGGGGTATAACGTCATTCTGTGCAATACCGGGCTGGAGCTTAAGGAGAAAAAGGAATACCTTCGTTTAATGCTGCAAAAAAAGGTGGACGGTATCATACTGGTGGGCTCGGTCTTCAAGGAAAAAGACGATAATAGCCATATATATGAGGTGGCCACACATGTGCCCGTGGTGATGCTCAACGGCGACCTACAGGGGAATAACATCTATTCCATCGTCTGCGATGATGGAGCAGCTGTTTTTAACATCGTTGAGATGCTTTATTCGAAGGGGCACAGGGATATAGTATACATGTACGATGTGGAAAGCTTCAGCGGCATGGCCAAGATAGAGGGCTTTAAAAGGAGCATGAAGAAGCACAAACTTGAGATTAATGGTAGAATCATCAAGGTGCCGCGGGGCATCCAGGGCGGTTATGAAGGTGTAGAGAGGCTGGAAAGGGAAGGAGTGCCATACACAGCCATCTTGGCCAGCGAGGACATCATCGCGGTGGGGGTACTCAAAAAGCTCAGGGAGATAGGGAGACGGGTGCCGGAGGAGGTAGCGGTGTTCGGGTATAACAACTCCCAGTATTCCTTATGTACCATGCCCGAGCTATCCACGGTGGACAACAAGGTGACCGATATGGCCTTGGGCGCCGTACAGATGCTGTATGACGTGTTGCAGGGGAAAGAGGTCATCCACAGGGTGGTGGTTACTCCCCAAGTGGTAATAAGGGGAAGCGGATGAATTGCCGGAACCACCGTTAAAAGACGGAGGCAAGAGGGCCTTAATCTAATGCTCTACACGCGGTCAATGTAGATGTACAAAAGATGGCTTGGATATAAAGAAATTTTTCAAATAAATGCAACTAATAATTACAAATAATTACATATTTAAAAGGAGTGGTGAAATCATGCCAATTACTGATGTCAAAGAGTTAAGAGCTGCAGTGGATGCAGCGGTGGAGCAGGTTGAAATAACCGACGTGCACACCCATCTGTATACGCCCTGTTTTGGCGATATGTTGCTGTGGGGTGTGGATGAGCTGCTCACCTATCATTACCTTGTGGCGGAATTTTTCCGATGGACCGACATGCCCTATGATGAATTCTGGAGCATGTCCAAGAGGCAGCAGGCCGACCTTATATGGAAGACGCTGTTCATTGAAAACAGCCCATACAGCGAGGCTTGCCGCGGCGTACTGACGGTGCTCAACAAGCTGGGCCTTGACGTTGCCGCACGTGACCTGGAGGCATACCGCAGCTATTTTGCAGCGAAGACCATAGAAGAGTACGTTGATCAGGTGTTTGAGCTGTCCAGGGTTAAAGAAGTGGTAATGACCAACGATCCCTTTGATGACAGCGAGCGGAAGGTGTGGCTTGAATCCTATAAGGCCGATCCGCGGTTTAAGGCGGCTTTGAGAATGGATCCCCTGCTCAACACCTGGGATCAGACCTGGGTCAAGCTTAAGGAATGGGGCTATGATGTACAAAAAGAGTTGAACCAGACCACCCTCAGAGAGGTAAGGCGTTTCTTAAACGACTGGGTTGAGCGCATGGAGCCCTTATACATGGCCGTATCGCTGCCGCCTACCTTTGCTTTCCCGGAAAATTCCACAAGGGCAACCCTCATTGAAGAGTGCGTGCTGCCGGTATGCAGGGAGCACAACATACCCTTTGCCATGATGATAGGCGTGAAGAAGCTGGTCAATCCGGGCTTGAGGCTGGCGGGCGATTCAGTGGGCAGAAGCAGCATTGAAGCGGTGGAATACCTGTGTGCCAACTATCCGTACAACAAGTTTATGGTCACCATGCTGTCCAGGGAAAACCAGCATGAATTGAGCGTGGCGGCGCGCAAGTTCAGGAACCTCATGATATTCGGGTGCTGGTGGTTCCTCAACAACCCCAGCCTGGTGGAAGAGATGACCCGCATGCGGTTTGAGCTGTTGGGCGTCAGCGTCATACCGCAGCACTCCGATGCCCGCGTGCTGGATCAGCTCATCTATAAATGGGCTCATTCTAGAAAGGTTATAGCCGATGTGCTGTTCGACAAGTATAAGGACCTGATGGATACCGGCTGGCGGCTTGAAGAGAGCGAGATACGCAGGGATGTGCATAAGCTGTTCAGCCAGAACTTCTGGGATTTCATAAACAAGAAGGTGTAAGGGAGGAAGAAGCCAGCCTGGAAACTTACAGGCTGGCTGTTTCTTTTGTTGTTTTGAAGCCAACACTCCTTTTTTTGCTCAAGTTGAAATATTAACCCAAGCTGAAATATGGTAACCAGGGATATTGAATGGAGCAAAAAGTTATAGTATAATATCATTTAGAAACGCAGTTTCACTATACGAAACAAGGGAGGCAGCATGAGGGATACTGTACAATCCATCGACAGGGCTTTTGATATACTGGAGGTTCTGGCTACCGAAAAGGAAGGCCTGGGTGTCACCGAGATTGCCCGCCGTATTGGGCTTCACAAGAGCACCGTGTATCGATTGTTGACATCCATGGCCTCAAGAGGATATATCGAAAAAAATGAGGTAACCGGCCTTTATCGCCTGGGCTTGAAGCTGGTTGAGCTTAGCAGCCTTTATTTAAACAGCCTTGAGCTTAAGACGGAAGCCCAGCCTTATTTGAGGAAGCTGGTGGCTTTGACTGCCCAGCCAGCTCATTTGGCCATACTGGACAACCATGAGGCGGTGTATATAGACAAGATCGAGAGCTTTAACTCCATCCGCATGTATTCAGCCATTGGCAAAAGGGTGCCGCTTTACTGTACGGCCGTGGGCAAAGTGCTTTTGATGGATAAAGAGGACAGCAAAATAAGGGCCCTCTTTCAAGGTGTGCAGCTTGTGCCGCACACATCCAATACCATTACGGACGTTGATAAGCTGATATCTGAAATCGACAGCGTCAGAAGAAGGGGCTGGGCGGTGGACAATGAGGAGCATGAAGAGGGCATAAGGTGTATTGCCGCCCCCATCTATGACTACAGGGGCGAGGTTATTGCTGCGGTCAGCACATCGGGCTTGAAGACCATCATCTCTCCCGAGAGGGATGAGGAAATCGCGAAATATGTGGTGGAAACAGCCCGGGAAATTTCTAAGAGGATGGGTTACAACCCACGAAAATGATATGGAATAGGTATAAAAAGTGCGCTGGTATTTACAATATTTTTGTAGTTGGTGTTTATACCCGGTATCCACTTAAACCAGCACAGCCAGCTTTTGTATGGGCTTTTGGGAAAGGCAATGGCAAGGCCAGCATAAATGGCGCTTGCTTAAATAAAGAACATCTATAAATATGGAAGGGAGATGTAATTTATGGATAAGGAACAGGTGTTGTCAAGGATAGTTGAGGGTGGTTTGGTGGCGGTAGTAAGGGCCAAGTCAAGCGAACAGGCCTTGAAAATTGCCGATGCTTGCATGAAAGGCGGCGTAGCTGCCATAGAAATCACCTTTACCGTTCCCGGCGCTGTAGAGGTCATCAAGGAGCTGGCAAGGGTTTATAGCAACGGCGAGATCTTGCTGGGAGCCGGTACCGTTATGGATGCAGAGACGGCCAGAGCGGCCATCTTAGCGGGTGCCCAATATGTGGTCAGCCCCTATTTGAACCTTGATACGGTCAAGCTGTGCAACAGGTATAGGGTACCCTGCATGCCGGGCGCCATGACCATCAAGGAAGTGGTGGAAGCCATGGAAGCAGGAGCCGATATCATCAAGGTCTTTCCAGGCGAACTTTTCGGGCCCAAAATCATCAAGGCCATACGTGGTCCCATACCCTATGCCAAATTGATGCCTACGGGTGGCGTCAGCCTGGACAACGTCGAGGAGTGGATCAAGGCCGGTGCCGTAGCGGTGGGTGTGGGCAGCGCACTGACCAAGGGAGCCGAGACTGGGGACTACGAGGCCATAACCAGGACTGCCCAGGAGTTTATTGCCAGGATTCGTGCAGCCAGGGGAATTAAGTAAGCTTTAGATGCTCCGTCATATTTATGATTCGGGGTTGCGGCCAACTTGTCGTAACCAGAGGAGGATGCTTTGGTGAAATTTCTTTTCAATTCTCAATGAATTGATGAAAACCGAAAGATCACATTATATTCAATATATCAATATAAATTAGGATGAGGAGGTTTATGTATGTCTAAAAGAGTGGTGACTTTTGGCGAAATAATGTTGAGGCTATCGCCTCCAGGGTATTTGAGATTTACCCAGGCAAACAGCTTTG
>NZ_VSCO01000061.1:0-10310 GCF_047459465.1 Caldicoprobacter sp.
TGGCCCGCGAGACTATAGAGCCTCCCACCGGCACCGGGTCAAACACCGCAGTAGGAGTCAAAATGCCTGTCCTTCCCACCTGAACTACTATATCGCGTATCACCGTCTCCTTTTGTTCGGCCGGGAACTTGTAGGCGATGGCCCAGCGAGGATTTCTTGTGGTGGCCCCAAGCACATCCCTCTGCCTTAAATTGTTGACCTTTATCACCAGGCCATCGATGTCAAACCACAGCGAATGCTTCTTTTCATGCCACTCAAGGCACAACTGGATGACCTCATCTATGTGCCGCGAACGGCATAGTATAGGAGAAGTCTTAAACCCTATCTCTCGCATCAGCTCGAGGGCATCGCTATGGGTTTCCGGCATTTGCGCATTTTCTATATATTGAAGGTTAAATAGGAAGATGTCCAAAGGCCTGGAGGCCGTCACACGGGGGTCAAGCTGCCTTAAGGACCCTGCAGCAGCATTCCTGGGATTGGCAAACAAAGGCTGTCCCTGCTGGCGCCGCTGCTCATTTAGGGCCTCAAAATCCTTTTTGGACATAAATACCTCGCCTCTCACCTCAAGGGTAAGAGGCTTGTTGAGCTTAAGCGGCACGCTCTTTATGGTCTTCAAATTCTCCGTCACATCCTCGCCGGTATATCCATCTCCCCGCGTAGCTCCTCGCACAAATACGCCGTTTTCGTACCACAGAGCAACTGACAGCCCATCTATCTTGTATTCCACCACATACTCAACGTCGTCACCTACAACATTTCTCACTCGGCGATCAAAATCCTTAAGCTCACCTTCGTTGAAGGCGTTGGCCAGGCTGAGCATGGGTACCCTATGCTGCACCGTCCTAAAAGCCTTTAGGGGTTGTCCACCCACCCTCTGGGTGGGCGAATCTGGAGTCACCAGCTCGGGAAAAACCTGTTCCAGCCATATCAGGCGCCTCATCAGGGCATCGTACTCTTCGTCCGATATAACCGGCTGATCCAGGACATAATAGTAATAGTCGTGTTTCCTTATCTCTTCCCTGAGCTTTTCAATCTCTTCTCTCGCTTGCTTGATATCCATACACATCACCACACCATCTCAAAGCTAAAATTATTCCGCCTGCCATCAAAGCTTTTTAAGCGGGGCGAGACTGGCCATAAATTTCTTAATGCCACCCTGTTCAAAAGCAATCTGAATCTTCATGTCATCGCCTTCACCGTCCATGGCAACTACCGTCCCCACACCAAACCGTTGGTGAAGCACCTTGTCCCCCAGGGCAAACCTGGGGGATGGCCCGGCTTTATCATTTGCTACCTTTACAGGCGTTGATCTAAATTGGACAATCGGGTCAAAGCTTGTACCCCTTTCAATGCCAAAATCGTCAAACTTAAAAGCATACCCTTTTACAGCCGGCTCCACCAGCTCTTTTGGGATTTCCTTTATAAACCGTGAAGGCATGCTCAGCATGGAGCTGCCATAGAGGGTTCTGTTTCGGGCATAGGATAAATAAAGCCGCTGTTTGGCCCGGGTAAGGCCCACGTAACACAGCCTGCGTTCCTCTTCCAGCTCGTCGGGATTATCCACTGCCCTCGACAAGGGAAACAGCCCCTCTTCCATCCCGGCCATAAACACCACCGGAAACTCCAGCCCCTTGGCGCTGTGCAGCGTCATGAGCACCACGGCCGATTGGTCCTCTCCTACCTCGTCAACGTCGGACATCAGCGCTATGCTTCCCAGAAAGTCCTCTAGGGTAGCCCCCTGGTTGGCTTGTTCAAACTCAGCAGCAGCCGAGATAAACTCCTTTATGTTTTCCAAACGGCCCAGTGCATCCAGCGTGCTTTCCCTTTCCAGTTCGCTACGGTACCCCGTCTCCTCCAATACCGTATGGACAAAATCCACTATGCCCATGGTATCCTTCAAGGCTATAAGCCGCATTATGAGGTCGACAAACGATTTGACGTTGGCAGCAGCTTTGCCCGAAAGCACTCTATTCTTATCAAGGTCTATGGCTACCCCAAATATGCTCTCATCCATATCTATCGCTGCCCTCTCAAGGGCTTCTACTGTTGCAGGCCCTATACCCCTTTTAGGAACGTTTATTATGCGCTTTAAGCTGACGTCATCATCCGGATTTACAATGATGCGCAAATAAGCAATCACGTCCTTTATCTCTTTGCGATCATAAAACCGCAATCCTTTGTATATCCGGTAGGGAATGCCGTATTTTATCATGGCCTCTTCCAGCACGCGTGATTGCGCATTGACGCGGTACAGCACTGCAAAATCCCCTGGTTTGCGCCCTTCCAGCTGCATCAAGTCCTTGATATGGCGGCATATAAAGTCGGCTTCGTCATGCTCGTCGTATGCCTGGTACAGCTGCACCTTATCGCCTTGCTTGCGCTGGGTCCACAGCTTCTTGGGCTTACGCCCTCTGTTATTCTGTATTACGCTGTTAGCAGCATCCAATATGGTCTGGGATGAGCGATAATTCTCCTCCAGCTTGACAACGGTAGCATTAGGAAAATCCCTCTCGAATTCCAATATATTTCTTACGTCGGCACCCCGCCATCCGTAAATGGCCTGGTCATCGTCCCCCACTGCGCAGACATTCCCGTGAAACTCCGAAAGCATCTTTACCAGCAGGTATTGGGCCATATTGGTGTCTTGATACTCGTCAACCAGTATGTACTGGAATTTCTTCTGATAGTAATCCAGCACATCCGGCCTTAAACGAAACAGCTCCACCGTCTTGTTTATGAGGTCGCCAAAGTCCAGGGCATTGTTCTTTTTGAGCTTGGCCTCGTAAAGCTGATATATGCGGCCTATATTCTCCTCCCTGTACTGGCCCCTCACCCTGTCCATGTATTCTCCTGGCCCCTCCATCTGATCCTTAAGGCGGTTTATCAAGTTCCTGATCTCTTTTGGATCATAGTATTTTTCATTGAGATTGAGCTCCTTAATGCAATCCTTGATCACCGTCAACTGGTCGGAATCGTCGTATATGACAAAATTTCGGGAATACCCAATCTTATCGATTTCCCGCCTGAGTATCCTCACACAGGCAGAATGGAAGGTGCTGACCCATATATCATAGGCCGTTTCCCCCACCAGCTGAATTACCCTTTCCTTCATCTCCTTTGCCGCTTTATTAGTAAAGGTGATGGCCAGTATGCTGCCCGGAAAGGCAACGCGGTAGCGCAGCAGCGCCAGGAGACGATCGGGCAGAGGAATTACAGCACCGCTGCGGTGGCATTGGCCTATATATTCCTCCATATAAGCAAGGTCCTGAGGCGTCAAGTCATTTGGCACGTAGTCGCTCCCATAAGCACACCCAAATTTGAGCAAATGTGCAATCCTGTTTACCAGCACAGTGGTCTTGCCCGATCCGGCACCCGCCAGTACCAGCAGAGGTCCCTGTGTGGTCAGCACCGCCTTTCTCTGCATCTCATTCAAATGACTGTACTGCAGCTCGATTATCCTATCCCTTAGAGCACGAAACCTGCTCGTCACATTTTCTGCCATAAAACATTCACCCGCTTTTCATGTCGATTGCTTTTTGGACAGCCTCTCCAGCACGATATTATACCCATCGGAGCCATAGTGCAAAAACCTGTTTACCCGGCTTATGGTAGCGGTACTGGCCCCTGTCCTTTCAGCTATCTCGCTGTAGGTCTTCTTTTCTTTTAGCATCCTGGCCACCTCCAACCTCTGTGCCAGGGATTTGATCTCACTTACGGTACACAGGTCCTCAAAGAAGCGATAGCATTCCTCTATAGTTTGAAGGCTTAGCACAGCCCTAAACAGCTGGTCTACCAGTTCATCCTTGATTTTAGAACGGTACTCCATCTCCCTGGCCCTTTCAACTAAACGGTGCAATAGCCGCACCAGTTTAGAAGGTTGGGGTATTTGTAGTCCGCCATTTAAGGCTGCCCCATCCCCAACAGGCGGTATTTAGGACAGCCTCAGGTATAGCTATATCCCCATCAACGTCACAACGCCATTATGGCAGTGTGCCATCACATGCAACTTAAATACGCCCTTATTCCATCTCATGGGAAGAGAACAAAGTTTAAGTACGCACATTTCGCAAAAAACAGTAACATATCCCTCTCCTCTTGCATATACATATAATAATACAGCGCCTAAAGGAGGGAAAGCCGATGATATACATCGCCCAGCCAGGCGACACCCTCTATAAGATAGCGCAGAAATTCAACACCACGGTAGAATCCATCCTTGCAGCCAACAAAATCGCAAATCCCACCCTGATCTATCCGGGGCAGCTACTTGAAATCCCACAGGGTACCACTCCATCCGAAAAAGGGTTCTACTACATCGTGCAGCCTGGCGATACGCTGTACAGGATTGCTCAGAGATATAACATACCGTTGACCGAACTTATAAGGGTCAATCGGATACCACCACCCTACATCATCTACCCCGGCCAAAGGATATTCATCCCTGGAGCGGAACCTCCAAAGCCACCGCCGGGAGGCAGGATATACATCGTACAGCCCGGAGATACCCTCTACACCATCGCGGAAAGGTTTAATGTGCCGCTGGATGCCTTAATCCGCCTCAACAACATTCCTCGCCCCGACCTCATATATCCCGGTCAACGATTGCTCATACCAGCTCCTTCAAACAATACCCAAGAAGAACCCTCATGAGGGGTTCTTCTTTTTTATTTTAGCACAATATGTAAGCCCAGAAAAGAAATAAAGTGTCCGAAGACACTTTATTTCACTCGTTTACCACTTGAAGTTTTGAAACCGATACCTCATAGGCTATCCTCTCCTGTATCTCACCGTTGGGCAGCTTTTTCTGGTAAGGCCGGCTTTGAATCCTGCCCCATACCTTGAGGCGCTGCCCCACCGGCAGATTCTGTGCAAAACGCGCATTCCTACCCCACATTATAACGGGTATGTAATCGGATTTATTATACGGCCTGTTGACAGCCAGCAGAACATCGGCTATCTCCCTGTTAAGCGGCGTGGTCCTGTAAACCGGAGGCTTACATATATACCCGTCAAGATAGATCTGATTTGGATTTTTGATATCTTCGTTCTCTCCTCTCAAAGCTATGTCCTTTGCAAATACCGTAAGTATCAGCCTGTTTTTCCCGTCAAGGAATTTGTTATAGGATCTAAACTGCCCCTTTATAACCACTTGAGTATTTACAGAAAGCTGGCCTATATCGATTAGCCTTTCGGACACAGTCACGGGCAAAAGGTCGATGTAGCCGCTCAACCTGGGCACCGCCAGCGTAAAGTTATAGAAACCTTCGCCGTATATCTCATGGGCAAAGGTAGGCTGGGAATCAACTTTGCCGGCCACCAAAACCTGGTTATTTTCCGAAGTGTGTTCTACCATTTTATCCCTCTCCCTTCCTGGAATCATTTCATCCATAACGTTTTTCACTTCCATCCGATGTCCTCACTGCAATACCCTTCTAAATTATAGCTATTCAGGTGATGGACATTTTATTCGCCTCTTATGTGCCTATTTTCCTCTGGCGGCCCGTATGATCTATATAATAATTGTCCTTGTAAATGAGCTCGGATACCGGAACGATGGTATAGCCTTCCTTGAGGAGGTGGTCCAGAATCAGTGGAAGTGCCTGTACGATGTATTTGGCATTGTTGTGAAACAGCACGATAGAGCCGTTGCGCACCTTCTTGGTCACCTGGTTGAACATGTGCTCAACGCCGTATTCCTTCCAGTCAAGCGAGTCAACATCCCACTGTATGGGGTAGTATCCCATCTCCCTGCATGTCAGGATAAGCCTGTCGTTGTAGTCCCCGAAAGGCGGCCTGAACAGCTTAACAGCCCTGTCACCGGCAAGAGCCTCTATCTTCTTCTGCGTGGTCTCAATCTCCATCCTGATCTGCTGGCTGCTCAGCTGGGACATGTGCGGGTGTGTAGTGGAATGGTTACCTATCTCGTGACCTTCCGATGCAATCCTCTTCACCTTCTCCGGGTACTTGTCAACCCAGAAACCTACCAGGAAAAAAGTAGCCTTGATGTTCCTCTTCTTCAATATCTCCAGAATCTCGTCGGTGTACTCGGCTCCCCAGGCCGCATCAAAGGATATGGCGATCTTCTTCTCGTCAGTCTCCACCGAGTATATGGGAAGCTCTCTTTTGGTGTTTAAAAATACGCTCACGATGTCATACTGGGTGGTCTGGGTATATAATATGGAAACTATGACCAGAGCAAGTACCACAAGCGCGCGTACGGCCTGTACCCTGGATACGTATATGACTCTCATGCTACAGCACCTCGCTTACAACACTCTGCTATTAATTTATTGCGCTGTAACTAAGGATATGACAAAAAAGAGCAGGAGCTGAATGTTAGATTCAGCTCCTGCTCTACCTATTGCATAGCACTCCCTTCGCTGGATTGCTATGCATATTCTGTTTTATGTCATCCCACAATTTGTGTTACATCCATATAAAGGCAGCTTACTTCATAACCCATTCCCCTTGGCTGTATGAATTATACTATATTCATGGTGTATAGCACGTCAAATGCCCATATTCTTATTCCACTACAACCTTTTGAGCCTTGACCTTCATGGAATCATAATCCTTAAACAATTTGGGAAACCGTATATACATAGAGGTTTTATCTTCAACCCAATTCAGTATATTATGTTTAGGCTCATATTCTATGTTGTCACTATTTTTCTGAATACCTGTTTGCTCCATAATAGGCTGTAGAGGATTAGATTCCATTGAATCACGGCGCATAACAAATTCAATACCGTTTTCATAATCAAAAGATATTCTTTTCCCTGACTGAAGTAAAGTTGCAGGCATATAGTAGAAAAACACTCTCCATTTATTTACTTCAATTGCCAGTAATTCATAACCTGGGAAAGTCGTAGCAGGCTTATAGAAACAATCCAGTTTATGCAATTCGTTATGATCCTTCATTTTTTCTTCATTAGGAGCTTTTTGGCATTTTTTACGCCTTCTACAAGTTCATCTACCGAGTACGCTATAAATGACAATTTTTCTACCTCCACTTCGACATCTGTTTTATTTCCATCAACACTACTGTCGGCAGCAATGCTTGTATTCTCGTGGCTATCAGTAACAGCAACATGTGAATACATTGCTTTTCCAATTTTATCCAGATCTTGAGTATCCTGCCTTGTACACCCGCTTATAAACGCCATCACTACAACCAGGCCACTTCTTTTTGCAAAACATCCATAACAAAATGAACAAAATGCTCCTTTCTGATTTTAGGTTGTTGATTTTATCCAGAAAGGAGCTCTTTCACTTATCCATACACAAAATTTTAAACAGTCCCTTTGCAACAGCTTTTAAGGCCCTGGAAGTTGTTAAAGTCATTTTTGTAATGAAGCAGGAATTATTTTACGCTCACCTACTTTGGAGGTTATATTGATGGTTTCATTTCTTCTTTTAATTTTTTTAATTGATTAATATTTATCATCGGCAATCTTACGGGAGGATTTATTCCTGCCAGTGCTGTAGCAGACAACACGTAAGACCTCGTAAACTGCGAAAGGGCTACAACACCGTTTAGTTCAAGCATTTTCTTAAAATTTTCTTCCCTTAAGACGCCTTTATTTCCCACAAACTTCCCCTCATATATAATAAATATCTTAAATAAGGTCTTCCTCCCAGTTTTTGCAACAAAATCGGTTTTAAACTGAACCACACCGTAATAAATGTCTTCATGTTCTTCTATGCTTACAACCTCATAATCAAAACTATTCTTAATATTTACCTTTTCTTTGCCATTATTAACTTCTTTTGTTTCCAGTTCGAATTTTACAACTCTACTTGCAATCATCTGAAAACTGGCAACTATTTTACTGGCTTCTATCATGCAGCTTCACCCACAAAATCAAATGCAAAAATATTATCTTCTGGGGTATCCCAAATCGTAATATCCTGCTCTTTCTCTCTGAAAATGATCTTGAATTCCAAACCTAAAGCCGACGATATTTTCCATAATAGTTCAACAGATGGATTGTATTCTCCGCTTTCCAACTTCGAAACCATCGCTTGCGAGCAGCCCAATATCCTTGCCAGATCCTTCTGGGTCAAATTGTTTTTTATCCTATAGTTTATCAACGTAGTCGCTATGTCAACCAAGATATCATCCAATTCAAAATATTTCTTTTCTTCCTCGTCGGCTATTTCATCAATAAAATCATAGGGATTTCCTAGATTTCTATCAGCCACATTCCAACCCTCCTTTTTTGCCTTTCTACCTTTTTGATTATTTCCGTTTACATCGGTTTTAAATCTAATTCAACAACGAGCTCTTTTATCCTTGCCTTGGCAATCTCAATTGCTTTAGTATAACTTTTAGCGCTATTTTTCTTTTTGTTTTCTTTTTCCTGGAAACAATTCAACAAGATTACGATCTCTTTCTGCCCAGCCTAAAAAAAAGAAAATAATACCCTCAAATTAAGTCTTCCAACAAACCTCATGGAATATATTTCCCCATTATCCTTCAGTCGTTCAAAAGATTTATGCTGAACACACTGTTTCTTAAGCCTTTCTAAAATTATCAGCTGCCTTCTATACTTTCTCGCAAAGCCCTCCTTTTGTCCGCTCTCTTCTAAAAGTTCCTTCAATTCCTCATTAAAAGAAAAATAAGTAAAAATATAATTTGAGTTAAATTCTTCGGGATAAATGACTTTACCCTTTTCGCAGCCTTTATCTAGCATTTTTTCACCTCTATTATATAACTTATAAGTTATATTAGTCAAGATGATTTTTCATCAATATCCTTCTGCTTATCCATAACAAGTTTACTAATCTATGATTCTACATTTTTCGAAATTTTCCTTCATCAAATATTAGATTTTAAAACGCAAGAGTAGTATTGTTAAAGCAAATAGGCGAAACATGGGGAAAAATATGTTACTTTTGAACCAGGACTGATATTTGTCTTGTGAACAAGTTTTTTGCTTCTTTGAAGATAGTGGAGTCCATTCTTTCATCATGCCAAACCCATTCTATTAAGCGTATTGATAATATGCTCGGTAACCTCTTCTTGAAGCGTCTTTTTAGTGGTAGCTTGGCGTTCTTCAAATGCGCGTACAACCTATTCGGCACGCTCGCCAATGGGGATCAAATAAGGAGAGTTCCACCCTTCATAAAGCATACATGCCTCGCAATCCACTCCTGCCAAGAAAGCCTTATAGCCCATTGGTTCTACCGTTTCCTTAAAGTGACGCGCCACAAACTCGGCCACCTTTTCAATGCGACTCAAAAACTTTTGACCTTTCTTCGCCAACCTTTTCATATCGCTTTTATTTTTTGCTTTTCAACATCAACCATTGAAGTCAAGATGCTCTTTTTTAAATTTCTTGATTAAGCATCATTATAATAACTTACCACGATGAATAGCTTTAAACAACGTCTGTTCCGTTGCAATTTGCATGCTGTACAAAAATAAATTCCCCCGCAAAGAGGGGTTCAAGGAAGCCAAATCTTCTCTATATATCACTCCTTGCCACAACATCAAATTTTTTCAGTCTACCTCTCCATTTGTAAAAAGTTCTGTTAACGCGTGCCCATATTCAGGGCCCACTTCTCGCCGTACGGCCGTGGAAGAACATTCCCTTTGTGCAGGTAATAAAAAACTCACAGGAATCAGAATCCCCCCTATATTGCTTCCCGTTTTTAAAAACGGTAGTGCTATTGGCGCCTATTTCCATCTTTGTGCCGTCTTCAAAACTAAAGACGTACATCACTTCTGCTTCACTGTCCTTTGCTTTTCCAAACCTATACCGAAGCGTACAGACAAACCTGGCAGCCTTCTCAATATCCGTTGCATCGGTGAGCAAAACGGTTTCATCGCCTTGAGTTATCTGCACCGATATAATATCCGTATGTTTTAAGTTATCATAGTATAGCACTGGGATCCCATCCATGAAATATGAGAAAGAAATGTCCGTTAATACGCCTATTATGAAGCTTCCAATCATAAGCAAAACACGTCGTAGCGAAATCCTTTTAACTAGATCGGATTTCATTATTGGCCACCTCTTGAGCCTCCATTGTCCATTAGCACCATAGGAGGAATATTTTTGCCCTGCGCATTTAAATCTCGCAATATCTTTTAATCTTTCTTATTTTTTTACCTTCAACTAATTAGGATAACATACAACAGATTAGTTGTAAATATTGGAATTTAAGGAACAGTATATCACTTCCATAAATTAGAATCGCCAGTTTCTTTTTTAAAAAATAAAAGCCCTGCTTTATAAAAGCAAGGCTTTTATCGGCCTATCGTCAATTGCAACAGCCGGATAAACTCAACTTACCACGCCAAA
>NZ_VSCO01000211.1:0-2094 GCF_047459465.1 Caldicoprobacter sp.
GGCACCGACTTTTTTATTGCGCTGATCCGTAAAATATGCTAATATTAGTTTAGGGTCACGAAGGCCTGCGTTTAAATCAACGTTTAAATCAGTGTTTTAATAAAAATCATATATTTGCCACGAAGGCAGATAAAAAGGCTGCGAAAGCTTGTATTTCCGCTTTGAGCAGGCTTTTCTTATTTTTATTATTTGTTATTATTTGTAAGGGGTCTTGATATGCGTCAAAAGTTAACTATAAGAAAAATTGCATTAGGCGGATTATTTTTAGCTCTTGCTGTTTTATTCCCACAGGTATTTCATTTAATCGGCGGTCCTGCCGCTGGGAGAATATTTTTACCGATGCATATTCCCGTTATGCTTGCAGGTTTTTTCGCAGGTCCGATAATCGGTGTTATAACCGGAGTGATTTCGCCATTGCTCAGCTTCCTGATAACATCAATGCCTATGCCCCCGATGCTGTACTTTATGGTTATTGAACTGGGTGGTTACGGGCTTGCCACAGGCTTTCTCTTCAGAAAGCTTAAACTGAATATTTATGTTTCTTTAATCATCAGCATGATTTTTGGCCGCCTTTTATACGGCGCCGCCATTCTAGCAGCTGTACATGTGCTGAAAATAAATATTCCTCCGTCAATCAACGTTCTTGGAGCTGTTACAGCTGGAATACCCGGATTGATTATACAAATTGTTTTCATTCCCGCCGTAGTTTACCTGGTGGAAAGGAGGATGCGTCTTGAGAGCAATTGACCTCGCCAAAAACGAATTAGCCCTTCACAATTATTCATGCGTAGTGGTTCATGAAGATTCAGTAATAATGACATCCTTTGAGAATGGTGTGAAACCTCTGATTAACTATTACGAGACTAAAAGCCGGAATTTTAGCAATGCTGTTTTGGCCGACAAGGTAATCGGAAGGGCGGTGGCCTTCCTCGTCGTGTTATGCGGCATCACATCGGTATATGCCGAAGTGATGAGCATTGACGCGAAAAGAATACTCGAGGAGTATAATATATATGTCGAGTATGACCACCTGGTGCCGTTTATTGCCAACCGGAAGCGGGACGGCCGGTGCCCCATGGAAGAACTGTCCGAGGGCGTAAAACAGCCCATCGAGATGTATCACCGCATTAAGAATTGGCTTGCCGATATGTCTTCAAAACAAAGCAGCAAGAAATGAAGTAACAACCCTTCCGCCTTTCCAGCGTGGTTTCTACACCGGTGAGAGAGGAAGGGTTTAACATCAATACATTTATCTTTCCTAGTTTAATTCAGCAAATTTTCAGCATGATATTTGAATGTAAGCAAAAGGTTTGCCAATGAAATTAAAAGCGAGCAGCCATTCCGCAGCCTCCAGCTGCAAGTGCACCTCCTCCCAGCTATGCAAGTGCTGCATTGGTTGCTCTGCACCGGATAAAGTGGAAATTGCTGTACCAGTTGATGTTACTCTAAAAGTTGTCACTATATCCATCGCTGCAGACGGTCCCAAGGACATAAAAGCATTTAGTAAAGATTTTAAAGAAGTGTACTGTGCTATTAATGAAGAAATAGCACTAGAAAAATTCTATGAAGTAAAAGCAAAGTGGGAAAAGTTATCCTTTCGCTATTCGAAGCCGGAAAGAAACTGGGATGTAATAACTCCATTTTTCAAGTTTCCGGAAAAAATACAAAAAAATATTCTATACTACCAATATCATAGAAGCTCTGCATCGTCAGGAATTGACATTAACCTACCCACTTAAGACATGAGAACCGTCCCCTTGTCTATCTTAAGTAAGATATTGTCTTCTGTATAAATGTGCCTTTTTTTAAATCATCAAAGGTCTTTTTCAATTCTTCCTTAGTGTTCATTACAATAGGACCGCCCCAAGCTATGGGTTCATTCAAACGTACCGAACTAATGAAAATAGTACTTGGGCTTTTTTATCTGCAGACTTTATCTCTAATTGATCACCATAGGTAAGTTTTACAGCAGTCTTTTCCTTTACCAGTTCTCCACCGACATAAGCATCGCCTAAAAGTGTAAATATTATTACTGAACGCTCATTATCGGTACTCAAGCGCATAGAAGCATTTGGCTTAAGGTGAATATCATAG
>NZ_VSCO01000212.1:0-2075 GCF_047459465.1 Caldicoprobacter sp.
TCCCCGGCCGCATGCGCACTGCATCAAGGCCTTCCAGTACCTGTATGCTGCTGACACTGTAAGTTTGCCCCATTACAACCCTCCTGTAAAGAACATATGTTCGATTTTGAATACTATTATATCATTCTTTTATCTATATTGCAAAACCATATGCCACATATATGCCCCTCGGGCTTCATCTTCCCTGGACATTTACCTCAACTCGAGCCCCTTTGGCGTCATCCCACCACATAGGACAATACCTTGCCTATGCTGTCGTGTATAACTATGTTGGCCTTATAATCATAAGGCGTTGACGTTTTGTTGATGAGTATCAGCTTATTGCCTCTATAATAGTCCACCAGCCCGGCAGCAGGATATACCACCAGGGAAGTACCTCCCACTATCAGCACATCGGCATTGGAAACGTAGTGCATGGCCTTATACAGTACGTCCATGTCCAGGCTCTCTTCGTAGAGCACCACGTCAGGCCTTACCATCCCGCCACACTTTTCGCATTTGGGAACCAGTTCTTTGCTGTCCATCACATAATCCAGGTCGTAATTCTGTCCACATTTCATGCAGTAATTCCTATGTATGGAGCCATGAAGTTCCAGCACGTTTTTGCTTCCCGCCATCTGATGCAGCCCATCTATGTTCTGGGTTATGACCGCTTTGAGCTTCCCCTGCTCTTCCAACTTTGCCAAGGCGATGTGTGCCGCGTTGGGCTTTGCATCCCTGTACACCATCTTGCTCTTGTAAAACTCAAAAAACTCTTCAGGATGCCTAATAAAAAAGCTATGGCTCAGCATCACCTCTGGGGGGTATGACGTCTTTTGGCTAGTGCTATATAGCCCCGACGCGCTTCTGAAATCAGGTATGTTGCTCTCAGTAGATACCCCCGCTCCGCCAAAGAAGACTATATTATCGCTCCCCTCAACAATTTTTTTGAGCTCCTCCAACTTTTTAGATTCATCCACGGCACCTCACCCTTTCTAAAGAAAAAGGATTTAAGACCTCTTAACATATGTATTATAGCATCTTGCTGCACATTTTACCATAAACGCCATTAAATCGGTAAAATAAAAAGGGATTTTCATCAAAGAAAATCCCCTTTACCGCGCTGATAACCATCCTATTTCTCCAGGTAGAGTATGCCTACCGTGCCGGGGCCACAATGGCTTGATATAACCGCGCCTGCTGAGGTTATGCATACTTCTTTTGGATTGAGCTCGTTTTTCAGCTTCTCAGCAAGGTATTCCGCCCCTTCCGGGTAATCGGAATGTGTGACGAATATCCTCTCCAGGTCAATGTTCTTCCCGTCTCCTACGTGATCTGCATAGAATAAATCCAGCACTTTCTTGTCCTTGCCCCTGTACTTTTCCCCTACAATCATTCCCCCATCCTTTACTATAATCTGGGGCTTGATCTTTAACAGAGTTCCTGCAATCATCTGAAGGGAGGTACACCTTCCTCCCATGTGGAGGTATTTAAGGGTGCTTATAACAAAACTGGTGCGCACTTTGGGTACCAGCGCGTTTATCTTTTCTACTATTTCCTGTGCTTCCATACCTTGCATGGCCAACTCTGCCGCTTTGATAGCCAGCAGCCCAATCCCGGTGGACAGATTTTGAGAATCGACTACGTATACCCTGCCCGGTTCAAATTCGTTGGCTGCAATGGAAGCATTTTGAACAGTTGCCGATAGCCTGGACGAAATTCCTACAAAAATGACATCATAACCTTGCTCTATCCATGGCTCAAAAGCATTAACAAAGTCCTGTATAGGTGCTGCAGCCGTCTTGGGCAAAGTCTGAAACTCTTCCACCATTTTGTAAAGCTGTGCAGTAGTTATATCCACTCCATCTCGATAGCTGTTATCTCCCATGGTCACGTAAAGGGGAATCACTGAAATATTAAAAGCCTCAAGCTGCTGGGGAGAAAGGTCGGCCGTGCTATCGACAAATACCTTAACCCTGTTCACTAAACAACCTCCTTTACATGGTTTTTACCAAAAATAAAAAATCCATACTTTGTACATAAAATATATTCTACGTAACTATAAAAAATCCTTTAAAAAGTAAAAGGACCTTTTA
>NZ_VSCO01000062.1:0-9970 GCF_047459465.1 Caldicoprobacter sp.
GATCTGGCTCCTTTACTGGTCCTTGTCTACGGTGGTTACCAAGCTATCCATCAGCAGCTTTCTCCGGGAGACCTGGCCGCAGCCTATGCCTTCTTGGAGCGAATTTACGGGCCTTTGCGCCGTTTGGTCAACTCCTCCACCACCTTGACCCAGGCCATCGCTTCCATGGATCGGGTCTTTGAATTAATGGATGAAAAGTATGATATTGCAACTCGAGGCGCTCTTCATTGCGCTCCCATGGCTCATCAAACCATAGGCACATTAAAACAGGGAGCGGTACGCTTCAGCCCAGGCATTTTCAACACCATGGATCAAGTAGTACAGTGCATAAGGGCTCTCGAGCAGCTTAGCCTCCTAAAATAGCACCAATAAGAAAAACCCTCGCAAGCCGATAGTCTGCAAGGGTTTTTCTATCTATTGACCAATTATGCTTTTGACATCCACCAACCCTCTGCCCTGAGCGTATATATTCCTATCTATGGTCCTAGCGTATTTCATGATCAGGGTCTTTACCTTATCGGGCGTATACTCGGGATGGGCTTCAAAGATAAGGGCCGCAATGCCAGCTACTATGGGCGCCGCCACCGACGTTCCTGACATGGTGGTGTACGCCTTCCCCAATGAATAAAGCCTTGGCCCTCCGGTATAGCTACGGTCAGCGTTTAAAGACACGACATTGACCCCGGGCGCCACCACATCGGGCTTGGGTATATTGCCATGGGCCGGACCGCGGCTTGAAAATTCTGCCACCACATCATCGCTTATATCAACCGTTCGCTTATCGTCTACCGCTCCTACCGTCATGATGCTGGGACTTATTCCCGGAGTGGTGATGGTTCCCCTCTTTGGCCCCGAATTGCCGGCCGCAGCAGTCACAAAAATGCCCTGTTTCCAGAGCTGAGTGACCGCCACTACAAGGGGGTCATTATTCATAGCCCCTGAAGCTTTGGAACCAAGGGATAGGCACACCACCTTTATATTATATTTATCCTTGTTATCTGCTACCCATTGCAGGCCGGCAACTATCTTTGAAGCGCTGCCTTCCCCATCCTTGTTCATGGCTTTAATAGCAATTACGTTGGCCTCGGGCGCTACCCCTGCATATTTCCCGCCCGAAGAATAGCCGTTTCCGGCCGCCACCCCTGCAACAAACGTGCCATGCCCGTTATCGTCGTAAGGATCCTTTCTGTTGTTGACAAAATCCTTAAAAGCTATGATCCTATTTTTGGGTCTTATCAAATCAGGATGCGGATAAACGCCGGTATCGATGATGGCAATGCCTATATTTTTTCCGGTATATCCCTTTAAATTTACATCCCGGGCTCCCACCTCTTGCGTGGCTATATTTAAAAGCGAATTTATATCCACATCATCAGTAACATATCTTATGGATTCAACTTGTGCGACCTTCTCCAGCATGGCCCGCGGGATTTCAACTGCATAGGCATTGATGAAAGGAAACTCATATACTATGGTTATGCCCATCTTTCGCAAGCATTCCCTGCAAATAGGACCTTGCTCTTCTTTAGAAAATACAATGGCCGATACCTTACCGTCAGTACTCAAGGTCTGAACCTTTTTAATGAGCCTGCGGTCGATCTTTTCTTCCATTTTACTTGCCCTATCCAGAAAAGGAAACAGTAGCATTCCCATCAGGAGATTCAAAACCTATTCCCCCCTTCACTTGCATTTGGTATATCTTATGTATACCCTCTGCAAGTTGTTAAGGGGGACCTGTGAAGTTTTCTCTGTTTAATGGCTTACAGTTCCCTGAGCAATCTCTCCAGCTTTTTTCTCTGCTGTGGATCCAGCATTGGCGTAATGGCCCTTATCATGCCTATGGCCTTTTCACGGGAAATGCCGCCTTTGCCCGATTTGATCATATCAGCTATCTCGCGTATCAGCTCATCTTCCGATTTGCCCTGCATGCTTTGAACCATCTGAAGCAATCTTTTCATATCTTGGTTTCCTATATTCATCAAAACACCACCTCTTAAAACTTAATGTCGTTCTAATACATAAATTATTCAAAAACTCCCATATTGCTACTTAAGTCCAATGCACAATTTATACAAATCAGCATATTATGGTAGAGAAAAATATAAGGGATGGTGAGCCATTTATGTCTCACGAGGCGCTCAAAGGAAGCTTCAAGGGTGCCAATATGTTATTTTTCTTTATGGCACTAACGCTCCTATGGGATGTACATTTTGAAATAAATCATCTGCTTTTCTTCTTTATATTCCTGGTATTGATATCCGAGGTATAACATGGTATAGAGAGCAAGGAGGAATTCTATGGAAAGGAAATACCTTTCTACCCCGGTACCTTCAACGACAGCAACCCGTAAAACGAGGCAACCAAATAACCAATTTCCGCAGGAACGGCCACCCGATAAGGCTAAACCATCGCCACCTGCAACCATGGATTCATCTATAGGAGGTTGGTCAGCCGCTCCTAAAAAAATTTACGGCTTCCTGACGCACCCTGTAAATCCGCTGCCGCTGTTTTTCATCTTCATCATGATCAGGATACTGGCCTCAGACATACATAACAAAAACAGAGCGTTCTCCATCCACGACCTGAGGAATTCCATCAGCCAGGCGATATATAATCCTGAAACCATAAACATGCTTATGGCCGCAAGCCCGTATCTGGACGTGCCAGAGCAGGAAGGGTTATACACCATTATAGGCATACTGGAGGCCATTCAAATACTCAACGGCATTCGGGAAGGAAGCTACCAAGCTCAACGCATGCAACAAATCCCCGTTCTGGGATTGGAAAACGAAAACAAGGGTTTGGGAATAATCAAGGCACTAAAAGACTACATGCCTGAAAGCAGCCGATCCTTTATCGATAGTGCTATACAGCTCCACGAGTCGATCGAAAAGCTTATAAACAACATTAAGATATACAGAAACAACCTGAAAATAGCAGGCAATCGCAAGCCCAACCCCATAGAAGACCTGGGCGAAATCATAAAAGTCATAAAACCCATCTTACCCGATGAGCAACAAAGCAAATTGGAGAGGCTTCAAAAGGTCATTCAGATTGCTCAGGTAATGGATCTGGACGAAAGGATAATAAAAAATAGAGAAATAAACGCCAATAAAAAGGACGATAAAGATAGTTCGGTGCAAGGCCAGCCAGAAAAAAACGACATCACAACGGATGCAACCGATCATGACGACGGTAAAGACCAATACCCGTCACAAAAAGGAACGGATTACAGCAATGCCCAACAAACTGCATCAAATGACGAGCA
This sequence comes from Caldicoprobacter sp., assembly GCF_047459465.1. Classification (NCBI taxonomy): domain Bacteria; kingdom Bacillati; phylum Bacillota; class Clostridia; order Caldicoprobacterales; family Caldicoprobacteraceae; genus Caldicoprobacter; species Caldicoprobacter sp. The sequence continues at coordinate 3,269 of NZ_VSCO01000062.1, forward strand.
AAGCCAATCTCTCGAAATGCTCATTAAGCTTATACAGCTATTGACGCAACCTTCAGCTAAAACGCAATAGAAAAAGGGCCTGTCCCCAGGCCCCTCTTTTTTGGCATTTCAGCGGCGCTTCAAAGCTTTTTCCAGCACAGGCAGTACCATTAACGCCAACATACCCCCTACCGATGCGGTAACCAGCTGTGGCCAGCTAAACTTCAAAGTCAGCAATTCTTTTGCCGGCAGCGGCATATCGGGCATAAATAGCGGTATGGCCACATGCACTACCATTATATACAAAACCAAGAATTTGCACATTGCCCCCGCAGCCAGAGCCAGGTATTTATTCTTTCTGTAAAGAAGCGCTACTAAAACGACAAGGGCAGCATTGCCCAACGCCACAAACGGCACCATGACAGGATTTGGAAGCACGCTTTGTAGGAAGGCTACCACTGGCGTCAAAATGGCAACCATGAGCCCTCCCTCAACCCCTACCGTTATCGCTGCAACAATCAAACAAAAATTCACCAGCGACCCAATTACATACTGATCTACCAGGCTGGGTATGGGCAAAAACAGCCTCAGCGATTGAAGCAGCACTGCCAAAGCCAGCAGTATAGCAGTCCTAACGACGAAATCAACTTTTTTATTCATGACAACCACTTCCCACCTCAATCACAAAATTTTTTTGGGGTTAAGGCGCTTTTAACGGTAACCCCTTTTAGGTTCCCAAGCTTTCCGGTAAACGCTCCTATGTCATCGGTGGTACCTTCCACTATGAGGGCAATCACAGAAATGCCCCTTTCCCTATAAGGGATTCCCATTCTGCCTACGATGATATGCGAATACTCCCTTATATAGTCGTTTACCCGCTGACCAACCTCCTTAGGGTTATCTACCACGATTCCAATTACCCCAATCCTACTTTCCATGGCTTTCACCTCCACCGGCTCCATTGTTGAAAAACGCGCAAAAATTATATATCATCCTTACATACCTTTACAACCAGAACGGTAACGTCATCCAGCATCCTCTTATCCCCTAAAAGGGTGTGATAAGCATCGATTATCTCATCGCATATCTCCTGTGCCGAGACCCCCTTCAATCCTTTTAAGAATTCTACTAATTTATCCTGTGAAAAGAGTTCGGGCTGTGCCGGGTCTATCTCTATAAGCCCATCTGTATAGAATACAAGGCTGTCCCCGGGTTCCAGATGCACCGTAGTGCTTTTGTAAAACGGCTTAAAATAAGGAGCAAATTTGCAAATGGGGAATCCATCAGCCTGCAGCACCTCAACCTGGCCATCGGCCCTGATAATAAGGGGATTGGTGTTCATGCCAGCCGACGCATAGGTAAACTTTCTAGTGACCACATTGTAAATGCCATATAGCATCACCACATATATCTCATCGGGGAAGGGCATCTCGTTATAGGTATGGTAGCAATTCATCAACACGCCTCTGGGGGTAAACACCTTCTGGCGTCCATCATCATACACCTTTTTAAAATTTATATTTTGATTGATAAACACATTGATCATGGCAGCAGACACGCCGTGTCCCGCCACATCCCCTATGAGAATGCCCACCCTCTCATCATCCAGCTTGAAAATGTTGTAGAAATCGCCGCCCACGTTTTCACAAGGCATATACCTGGCCGCAAATTTCAAACCCTTTACGCTGGGGAAGGTGGTGGGCAAAAGCGCCAGCAAGATATTCCGGGCATACTCGAGGTTTTTCATCAGGTTTTGATTGGCCGCGGTGATTTCGGCGGTCCTTTGAGCTACCAGCTGCTCCAGATTGTTTATATAAACGCTCAGCTGGCTTTCAGCGTTCCTCAATTCCTGATATGGCTTTTGTACGTTTTGCACAAATAGGGCCCTGAACAAAAGATAATATGCTATGATCTTGTATATGTGCCCTAAAAAATTATAGGTATCGTAGACATCGGTATATTGCGTAAAGGCCATAGCGCTAAAAACGCTAAATACCAACCCCTTTATTATGAGCACATATCCCTTATCCTTACAACCTCCATTTATATAAGCCACCAGAAATATGACAGCAGTTACTAGCTGGGTGAAAATGGTCAAATATTCCAGATATACCTTAAGGGGCGTCAGACCCTTACCTTCGACATACAGCGGCGGCAAATCATCAATATGATAGTTGACCACTAAGAGCAAAAAAATCGAATACGCCACCGTGGCTAAAACCCATAATCCCTCACGGCTTCTCACTTTCCTATCGACAGGCACCAAGCTGGATGCCAGCATACCAAATGACATGGTTAGACGTGCTAATACCCAAAATGAGGTGGCCTTTTCGGCCGAGGATTCAGTTAAAAATACCGGCATTCCCTTATAGGAAAGGGTATGAAATAGGTCAAGTAGCGATACCGCCAGAAAGGTGCAGGCAATTACCACAGACCTTAAACGGTTGGTTTCCTCAAATGTATAAAAAGTAACTGCAAATACAGTAAAGGACATTACAATGCTAGACAGCTCTAAAAAAATATGCCATGTTAAAAAAAAATTGGACGGAAAGATGGTGTAAAAAAAATCATCGCACCAAGCGAGTACAACAAACAAAATCACCGACACCGATATTATGTAAACTATACCGGTGAACTCCTTTTTTAACTTCAAAGCCAATTGAACCATAATATTTACATTTGCCCCCAACCCTACTTAATTTCCCTTCAACCAATTCATTAGAGGTTTTACTTCTGATCCTTTATCCTGTCAGCCTACCAAAATATTACCATTTAAAATCATATTTCTATTATACTCGTCATTTGTCATAAAGTCCATACCGCCTTCCCTCGTTTTTATGGGCTTTACAGATAAATCTGCTTATCGGTCTTCCCTTCCAGTTTACCTATCCCATATCCCAATGAAAAGCTCTGCATCATGCTTCCTGCAATGATGGCAACCAATAATTCCATGCTTTCCTTATCCAGGCCTACATCGGCCTTCCTCATAAATTCCCTCATCTTGTCCCTTGCCAGATCCATAATGGCCTGGCGCGTACCGCTGTACTGCTTATCCAATTTTTTGTTTCCTTCCCTAGTATATTGCCTCAACATCTCATCCGCCCTCATGCCAATCAAAACCCCTTTTGCTTTATTATGGTATTTCCCCCTTTCAATAGTTCCCTAATTTTTCAGTTTTATACTCTAGGCAGCTTTAATTTATTTTTCAAAAACCGACAAAAAAGGCCTGTGAAAAACCATTTTCACAAGCCCAAAGGGGTTTCTAAAGAATGCTATTTTAATGCAAACGCATCGTTTTGTCCGGTATTAATTGCTTTGTCGGGTATTATTAAAAGTATATCTTAATATCGCCATGCGTCTTTCAAACTTAATGAATGTACATTGTAATTTGCTTATAGAAAGATTGTTCAAATTGCTGAAAAGCACGATGAGAACTAAAAGAAGTGCCAAAAACTCTTCCTGTCCTCTGCAACAGGCTCTATTTGAACAAGATCTTTAAAGCAAAAACGCAATGTTTGTAGTGATAGTTACTCTTCGAAATTGTTGGTTATGAGCTTAGTAATACCGCATAAAGCTTCTGCCTCATCCGGCCCTACAACCTGGACTTTGAATTTACAGCCCTTATAAATGCCCAACGACAGAATTGAAAGTAAGCTCTTGCCGTTGCCTACCTTTCCATCTTTTATGACAAAAACATCTGATTTATAGCTATTGGCAACCTTTATAAACTTGGCAGCAGGTCGAGCATGAAGGCCCATTTCGTTTTCAACAACAAAGTCTTTTTCCAGCATGTTGCCCCCTCTTCCCGATCCCATTCTTCCCGATCCCTATCTAACATTTTAATACAAAAAATTAATAAAGTTCCTAAACATATGGATATCCAAAAAATATTCTTGTCCTATATTGTACTGCAATTTGACATAAAATACAATGCCAATGTTACCATAAAATTAAAATTTGCATTTCAGCAGATATTCTACAATGGCTCTTAACCTGCTGAGCTCCCCAAAAGCTTGACGGTCAATTCTGCCTTCTTCTAGGAAATCCTTGAGCCCACTGCATATATTGCTATACGCAAAACTGATGGTCTTTTCAAATCCATCTACGGTAACCTTCAGCACAAGGTTCATATCTGGATACATCTCAATACCAGGGATAAAGTCCTTCGGATAGCTCGACTGCAACTCCCCTACCTTAAGTTTGTTTATAATATGATCTAATACCTGCTTGACCTGCTTCTGAGTAAGATAGCCGCTCTCCACTTTATCTTCAAAAGGATCTCTTCTGACACGCACTCTCCCATTGCCGTAAAGTTCAAACATTGGTTGAGAGCTTCCAGTTTCTTGTATATAGATGATCATATTTTCAGGAGACGAGCTATAGGAGATCTCTATACCAGACGCACACCCTTCCAGAAGAGCTGTCAAAGCCAGCATTGCCATTAATGCGATAAAAGGTACTGCCCCTTTCAATACCCCTCACCTCGACCCTTTTAATCTCTAAATTCTAGACGGTATCGAAGTTAAAAAGTTTCGCCTACAGCCTCATTGCCTCGTACAGCATAAAAAATGACAGCTGTTGCAACTGTATCCATAGTATGATATTATTTTGATAACCGCGAAAAATGGCAGATTGATTACATTAAAACGGGTTATAAGCCAAATCCAAGGACGAGGAGGTATACATAAGTGGCAACACAGGATAAGATGGACAAGATTGTGGCCCTATGCAAAAATAGAGGCTTCATCTATCCCGGCTCGGAGATATACGGCGGGCTGGCCAACACATGGGATTACGGCCCTTTAGGAGTAGAGCTTAAAAACAACATAAAAAGAGCCTGGTGGAAGAAATTCATTCAGGAAAACCCTTACAACGTCGGCGTCGATACAGCCATCCTCATGAATCCCCGTACATGGCTGGCCTCTGGCCATCTGGAGAGGTTCAATGACCCCTTGATGGACTGCAAAGAATGCAAGGCCCGCTTCCGCGCTGACAAGCTGATTGAAGATTACATGGTAGCGCAGGGCGTATCCAACCCTTCGGTGGCCGGATGGAGCGACCAGCAGATGGAAAATTACATAAGGGAGCATCAAATCCCCTGCCCCGAATGCGGCAAACACAACTTCACCTCGATACGGTACTTTAACCTTATGTTCAAGACCTTTCAGGGCGTCACCGAAGATTCCAAATCTGAACTGTATCTAAGGCCCGAAACGGCACAGGGCATATTCGTAAACTTCAAGAACGTGCTCAGGACATCAAGAAAGAAAATTCCTTTTGGGATTGGGCAAATAGGTAAAGCCTTCCGCAATGAGATCACCCCTGGCAACTTCATCTTCCGAACCAGGGAATTTGAACAGATGGAGCTGGAATTCTTCTGCAAACCGGGAGAAGACATGGAGTGGTTCCAATACTGGAAGGATTTCTGCAGAAAATGGCTCATCGACCTGGGTATGAAGGAAGAGGACATTCGCTTCAGAGATCACTCACCGGAGGAACTATCCCATTACAGCACAGCCACCACCGATATAGAATACCGTTTCCCTTTCGGCTGGGGGGAAGTCTGGGGCATAGCCAATAGAACCGATTTCGACCTGAAGCAACACGCCCTCTATTCAGGCGAAAACTTCAATTACCTTGATCCAACCACCAACGAGCAATACATCCCCTATTGTATAGAACCTTCGGTAGGCGTTGACCGCATAATGCTGGCTTTCTTATGCAACGCCTATGACGAGGAACAGCTGGAAGACGGAGATGTAAGGACGGTGCTGAGGCTGCATCCCGCTTTGGCTCCATTCAAAGCAGCGGTGCTTCCGCTTGTGAAAAAGCTGCGCGAACCAGCACAGCAGCTGTACCTTGACCTGCTCAAGAAGTTCATGGTGGACTACGACGAAACCGGTAGCATTGGCAGGCGGTACAGGCGGCAGGATGAAATCGGAACTCCGTTCTGCATCACCGTGGACTTCGATACCCTGGAGGATAACACAGTTACAATTAGAGACAGAGATACCATGGAGCAGATAAGGATCAAGATAGATGAGATAGAAGATTATCTGGATGAGAAAATCCAGTTTTAAGAAATCAGCCGGGCTTCACGCCCGGCTGATTTTTATTTTAGACATTTAGACAGCAGAAAGCCTTTTGGTACCGACCTACTCTACTACAGATAGGACGCTATAAAAGGCGGGCTTGGGCTGCAGCTTGCCATCAAACAGACGCGAATAGTTCTTGTCGTTTTTGTAAAAGAGGTATTCGTCCATCAAGCCAAACACGGTTACGCTGGTAATGTTTGCATTTCCACCGCTGGCAGTATCCATCTCCTTTAATACGGTAAACACTTCCCTGTAGCGCTCGGCCTGCTTTTTCATGGATTGCTCGCTCTTATCGTTGCTGCTTATAGTGAGCTCGGTAATATGTATCTCCAACCCCAGCTTGGCAAACTCAGAGAGGGCTGTCTTGAAGCAATCCGGACCTCTCGTTATGCCAGGATATGTCAGGTTCATGTAGCCCTGCATGCCAATCCCGTCAATCAGTCCCTTTTCCTTGAGATACGATACCAGCTTGATGATGCATTCTGTCTTCTTAGGTTGAAACGTATTGTAATCGTTGTAGAAAAGCTTCACATCGGGCGCTGCGTATTTCCTGGCATATTCAAATGCCTTTTCAACATACTCCACGCCTATCACTTTATACCACAGGTTATCCTTGTTTCCATCATAT
>NZ_VSCO01000063.1:0-9892 GCF_047459465.1 Caldicoprobacter sp.
TTTTCACTGAATAAAATTGCCCTCCTTTAGGTGACATTCTCTCAGACTATTGACACCCCTAATTTTGAATATGATGCATGTCCATTTTGGGGAATAATTTTTAGAAGAATGCAGTTTAGGTAACGTTTCCTGATCGGGTTTGCAGGACATTGAAAGTTTGATATTATTATTCTAGATGTGCTTAAAAGGAATTAGTATGTCTATGAAGGATTAATCTTTTGAGCGATTAAGCCAGGCTGTATGCAAATTTTCAATAGCAAATTGACAACAGGGCGCCTTATATGTTACAATTAGCGAGTACATGAGCCGCTCGAATGTGGTCTTAAAATCCCCATAAGGGATACCACCATTCGGCGAGTCTGGTTGGAGGAGGTGTACTATAAATGTACGCTATTATCAGAACAGGCGGAAAACAGTACATGGTGCGTGAAGGGGATATTTTGAACGTTGAAAAGCTAAATGTGCAGGAAGGGTCCACTATTGAGCTCAACGAGGTACTGGCCATAAGCGACGATGAGAACAAGCTGAAGGTGGGGACCCCTCTGCTGGAAGGGGCAAAGGTTGAGGCCGAAGTTTTAAAGCACGGGAAGAGCAAAAAGATTATCGTGTACAAGTACAAGCCCAAGAAAAATTATCGTAGGAAATACGGCCATCGCCAGCCCTATACCCAGATCCGTATTACCAAGATCATCGGATAAATCCGCTGGCAATAGCATGTTGGCCTATGATCCGTGCGGTGATAGATAGAGCTCCATCGGGCGACATAATGGGTTTTGAGGTGTCCGGCCATTCGGGATATGCCGAAGCTGGGAAGGACATAGTGTGTGCTGCCGTATCTGCCATTGTCCAGACGGCTATTTTGGGGTTGATGGATGTAGTGGGGATTGAGGTAATGTATGACCAAAGGCCGGGAAAAGCCCGATGCTGCCTTCCCGATGGGCTTTCTGAGGACCTGCGGGAAAAAGCCAATATAGTTTTGGAAACTATGCTGTGCGGCTTAAAGAGCATACAGGAAGGATACGAGCTATACATTAAAGTTGAAGAAAGGAGGATGGGGTAGATGTTGAGGATAGATCTTCAGCTTTTTGCACACAAAAAGGGAGTAGGTAGCTCCCGTAACGGACGTGACAGCGAATCAAAGCGGCTGGGTGTAAAAAGAGCTGACGGTCAGTTTGTTCTGGCTGGAAACATCTTGGTACGCCAGAGAGGTACCAAGATACACCCGGGTTTGAATGTAGGTTTAGGTAAGGATGATACCCTCTTTGCCAAAATCGATGGCATTGTGAAGTTCGAAAGGATGGGCAAGGACAAGAAGAGGGTGAGCGTATATCCAGTTGAACAGCTGGCCGAAATAGCCGCTGCGCGACAGTAAGGAGAATGTTATGACAAAAAGGGCCTGTTAGAAGCAGGCCTTTTATTTTTTTGACCTAGAGATGACCGAATAGGTTGTTTGCGAATATTATTAATACAAGGCGGAGCCTTTTTGAGATGAGAAGCTCAACGGCATATAAGAAGCTCAACGGCGGCGATTAAGCCGTCACAATTTCACGGCTTGTATAAATATTTCCTGTCTATATGCGGGGTGTTTAAATAAAGACCAATATGTGGGAGGAATTTGGGATGTATGGAGTATATCGGCCTGCTATGGCCATTGCCGAGATAAAAGGAGGGCCATTGGCACCTCAAATCAGAGGCGTGGTGGTGTTTACCGATGTGCCGGGCGGCACAGAGGTTTACGTCGAGGTAGTGGGGCTTCCGTCATACCAGCCAGCACCTCCTGGAGGACAGCCTATTGGGCCACACGGCCTGCATATACACCAATTTGGCAACTGCGATGTGGGGGATCCCCAGGATCCATTTGGGCAAGCGGGTGGGCACTGGAATCCGACGGAGCAGCCACACGGAAATCACGCGGGGGATTTTCCGGTGCTGTTTTCCAATAACGGTTATGCCCGTATGAGCTTCTTTACGGACAAATTTAAGGTTTGGGATGTGGTGGGGCACTCGGTCATAATTCACGAGAATCCTGATGACTATCGCTCGCAGCCGGCAGGAAACGCGGGCAGGCGCTTGGCCTGTGGAATCATTCGCCCCTGCTGAAATGCCCCATCTTTTTTTTATTTTTTAAGATTTTTCGGAATAATAAAGGACGGGAGATTTTAAATGCGCTATTATAGGTTGGGGTGCCGCGATATGAGTATTGCATCATCAGGAGCGCATTTATGTTGCGGCGCTCAATTTGACAAAGGATTCTCTGTTGAAAATTGTGGATTTTTTATTATATAATATTGGCGCACAATCGAAGTTCAGGTGATACGATGTTTGTAGACATAGCAAAGATATTCATAAAAGGTGGCGACGGAGGCAACGGAGCCGTTTCCTTTAGGCGTGAAAAGTATGTTCCCCGCGGTGGCCCCGATGGGGGCGACGGAGGGGATGGTGGCGATGTCATCTTCGTCGTGGATCCGGGCATGCGCACCTTAATGGATTTCAGATACAAGAAGCATTATAAAGCCCAATCGGGACATAATGGCGGACCTAATAACATGAAAGGCAAAGATGGCGAGGACCTCATTATTAAGGTGCCGCCTGGTACTGTTATAAGGGATTTCGAGACGGGCAGAGTTTTAGCAGACTTGACGCATCCCGGTCAGCAAAAGGTTCTGGCACGCGGAGGCCGTGGTGGTAAAGGGAATGCCCACTTTGCAACTCCTACGCGTCAGACCCCTAGATTTGCTCAGCCGGGCGAAAAGGGAGAGGAAAGATGGGTGGTATTGGAATTAAAGTCGATTGCCGACGTGGGGCTCATTGGTTTTCCCAACGTGGGCAAGTCCACCATACTCTCTGTGCTCACATCTGCTCGGCCCAAGATAGCCAATTATCCTTTTACTACCCTGACGCCAAACTTGGGGGTAGTGGAGGTTGACAGGGAACATTCATTCATATTGGCCGATATTCCCGGCTTGATTGAGGGAGCGCATAAAGGCTTAGGTTTGGGGCATGATTTTCTGCGACATATAGAACGTACCCGAATGTTGGTTCACGTGGTGGATGCATCGGGGATGGAAGGGCGGGACCCTGTGCAGGATTTCTATATCATCAACCAGGAGCTTGAGGCCTATAGCACAGAGCTGGCACAGCGCCCTCAGATTGTAGCAGCCAACAAGTGCGATCTACCAGGAGCAGAGCATAACGTAAAGCGGTTGAAAGAGGAATTGGAGCCGAAGGGGATTAAGGTGTTTCCGGTTTCTGCCACTCAAAATCAAGGGTTCAAAGAACTGGTTTGGGAGATAGTTGAGATGCTGGCAAAACTTCCTGCAGTTGAATCCTTTGAGGAAGAGGTGGCAGAGATTTACGAAAATATACCAGACCAAGAGCCCTTTGAGATTACTCGTGACGGAGATGTATACGTGGTATCAGGTCCGGCTGTGGATCGGTTGATGGCCAGCGTAAACCTGGACAACTACGATTCACTGCAGTATTTTCAAAGGGCACTGAGAAGGAGAGGGATCATTGATGCGTTAAAGGAGAAAGGCGTTCAAAACGGCGATACGGTGCGTATACATGATATGGAGTTTGAGTTCATTGAGTGAGTATTATCAAATCGTTTAGTAGGGGGTCAAGAAAAGCGGCTATGGAGTGCATTCAGTGCCAGAACTGTAAGATGGGTCAGCCCATGTATTACTGCGCTGCCAAAGGTGAATTTGTTATCGATACTTCCAAGACCACGGTCATTGAAAAGACCAGAAGCGGTTGGAAAAAGGGCGACCCAAAGTATGAGCTGCACAGAAGAAGAAACCGCAAAGAGCTGGAAGTATGAGTTATGAATTGAAACTTAAAAAGGGCAGTGCCGTAAGAGGCTTGCCCTTTCGTTTTGTGGTCATGTTTTTATTAGCCTTGAGCTTTAGTTAGGTGACGTAGTCTGTTGAGCCTAAAGTGAACATATTACTTTGATTTTATTTTAAACTGGAGCAAGATTTTCTGTTGAGTGCCTGCGTAATTTTTGATTGCTGTACCACCTGTAAAGTGTGTATATTAGGTTATTGGGCACAATTAGGACAAAACCGTTACTCCATGGAACAGTGCCCATGGAACAGTGCTGTGTTTATGGATTATCGGTCGAGGTCTTTTCAAGCCATGTAAATTAGTCATTAAAGGCTTCTTCCTGGTGCCTAACATCCTTGGGGCTGGGATGGGCGATGTACCCTAAAATGCCCAGCAGTACGAAAGATACCGATAGTATAAGGTAATAGATAGAGTAGGACTGAAAGATGAAGGATGCTACCAAAAACAAGAGGCTGTAAAGGATATAGGTTCTGGCCTTTGCGGGGGTAAGGAGCTTTTTCCTGGCCTGTTTTCTTCTGAGCCTTGATTTTTCAATCTCGCTTTTGAGGTAGAAGTTTATGGCATCCTGGTCACTGAAAATGCCTGATTTTTGCATCATTTTAACTAGCCCGTCGCCATCTATCAGGTGTAGCTTAACGTCATCATGATCTTGTAGGATGGTGTGGCAGGTATCGCTGAAGCTTGACGAGGTGAAATAGAAGCCAATGCTGTAACCACAGTGTTTCAGGATTTTCAAGAATTTATACACCTCAAAGGGAGGTACCTGCTGGCTGTAAGGTGCGTGATAAAAGCCTATGAGCGCCGGTTTGCCTTGATATATGGCCTTCAAAAATCTTTTGTCTATTTTGACGTCTTCAAATTTTCCGCTTTGAAGCAGTGCCTTTACAAGGCGCCATTTGAACTGCTGGGGCGTAAGCTCCAATAGCTCCCTTTTTCTGTATGCAGCTGCTATGCTGTTTAGCTTTGCCTGCCGTTTTCTTTCAAGCTGTTTTGCTCTCAACTTGAAGTATGCCACGCTGATGGTTGCGGTCATCACAATGGCAAAGATGACCGATAGCCACGGGATTTTGGTCTTATACACAAACCATAGGTATGACGTGATCAGCGCTGCGCCAGCCAGCATTATGGCATCGATTACCCAGCTTACGATAGTTGTAGGTTTATCTCCTCCTTCAAGGTAATAGTTCCATTCGCCAATTTTGGCATAAAGCCTTTTTAAAAAGTTCATAGCCGAAACCTCCTTATTAGGAAATTTTTCCCTAAAAGAAGTGGGCTTATTCGTCATTTCAAGCAATTTGTGCTATAATAGATATCGATTTATTGGCTGCTCAAAAGCGGTTTCACTTATTTTGGCCAATTGTCCGTGGAGGTTATTTGAAATTAAAAACCTTTGAATATCTTTTTTATAATAATTTTGATTTTAAAAGGACGGGATTGGTTGTGCCGGACATTATGAGCGGTGAGGATACAGCTGCATATGATGAGCCCGTACGGCCTATAAGGCTGGGGATAGCAGGGGGAACTTTTGATCCCATACACATGGGACACCTCATAATGGCGGAGGTGGCCAGGCAGGAATGCGGCCTGGATAAGGTGTTATTCATTCCAACAGGGAATCCTCCCCACAAGGCTGGTTACGCTGTAACGCCGGCTGCCTACAGGTATGAAATGGTCAGGATGGCCATAATAGACAACCCCTATTTTGAAATAAGCGATATAGAGGTAAAAAGGGAAGGTTTTACCTATACCGTGGATACCTTAATGGAACTAAGAAGGATATATCCAGCAAACGTAGAGTTTTTCTTTATAATAGGTGGTGACACTCTGCCGGAGATCAAGGGCTGGCGAGAGGCATCTCGGGTGGTGAAGTGCTGCCATTTTGTGGTGTATGGTAGGCCGGGGTATGATTTGGCTGAAGAGGAAATACGGTTTTTGAAAGAGGAGATGGGGGCATCCATATATACTGTGGATGGGCCGCTGTTGGGTATATCTTCCACCGATATCAGGGATAGAATAAGACAGGGCAAGTCCATACGCTATCTCGTTCCAGCGCCGGTAGAAGAATATATATATAAAAATCGTTTGTATATGCAACTTTAGTGCCAGGAGGTAGTCAATATGATGGGTGCGACGATGCAGGAAACGGAAATATGCGAGAAGCTAAAGGATATGATGGATGAGGAAAGATATGTCCATTCCCTGGGGGTGAGGGATTGTGCCGTTATGCTGGCTGAGAGATATGGAGCCGATGTAGATAAAGCGAGGCTTGCAGGGCTGCTTCACGATTGCGCCAAGGGCCTGCCAAGGCAGGAGATGATAAGCAAGGCATTGGAGGCCGAAATTGAGCTTGGAGCCGAGGAGTTTCAAAATGAGGCTTTATTGCATGGCCCCGCAGGAGCAGTAATAGCCAGGCAGGTGTTTGGAGTTGAGGATCCGGAGATACTGAGTGCAATTGAGTGCCATACCACGGGCAAAAGGGATATGGCCTTGCTTGACAAGATAATATACCTGGCTGATTATATAGAGCCCAACAGGGATTTTCCCGGAGTGGAGGATCTGAGGCAAGCGGCCATGGACGACCTTGACAAAGCGGTGCTTATGGCCTTACGCAGAACTATCAAGTATGTGCTGGATACCGACCGCTTTCTCCATCCCAGGACGGTGGAGGCGTGGAACGACATGTTGAAGCGCTACAAGGGCAAAAACTGATGGCCGATGTCACTTATGTTGACAAATTGTGTATAATGGATATAATAAAGTAAAGAAAACGGAGGTGGAGGGAAGGATTTGCATAACAACTCAAGGGAATTAGCTTTGCAAATTGCAAAGGTTTTAGATTCTAAAAAGGCAATGGATGTAGTAATACTCGATATCAGCCGTTTGACCATCATCGCCGATTACTTCGTAATAGCCAGCGGTAATACTGAAATACAGGTAAGGGCTTTATGCGATGAGCTGCTAAAGAGTATGAGCCAGCAGGGCGTTGAAGCCCGCGCAAAGGAAGGATACAGGCATGGGAGATGGGTGGTTGTAGATTATGGCGATGTAGTAGTGCACATTTTTCATCGGGAAGACAGGGCTTTTTATAATCTCGAAAGGTTGTGGGCTGACAGTCAGATCCTATCGGTTGAAGGGTAAAACTGGAGCTCTCGCTCCTGTGGGGATGCTTGGACGGTCAACCTTCTACCAATTCTATTTTTGTAGATGCTGTAACGTTTTGTAGATGCTGTAACGGGTGGCTATTAAAGGCTATTATAAGGTTGTAGGATGGACAGAGCGGAGCTTAAAGTTGGGCATAAAGGGATTGCTACTTGGATGCGTTAAAATATTGATCCGTTTGCGTAAGCCTCCCACGGTGAAGGAAGGAGAAGTGCATTTGGCTTGGGGTGTGGGAGGTTACTTTAATATATGGAGGGGAAACCGTTATGGAGTACAGGTTCAGCGAGATCGAAAGAAAGTGGCAGGAGAGATGGGAAAAAGAGAAGGCATTTCGCAGGACAGAGGATCCCAACAAGAAGAAGTTTTATATGCTGGAGATGTTTCCATACCCATCGGGTAAGCTGCACATGGGGCATGTACGCAATTACTCCATTGGTGACGTGATAGCGCGGTACAAGACCATGCAGGGTTATAACGTCCTGCACCCCATGGGGTGGGATGCTTTTGGCCTGCCGGCTGAGAATGCAGCCATCGCTCACCAAATTCATCCCAGCACATGGACATGGGATAATATAAACAATATGCGGGAACAGCTTAAGGGGCTGGGGATAAGCTACGACTGGGAGCGGGAGGTGGCTACCTGTCATCCCACCTATTACCGATGGACCCAATGGATGTTCCTGCAATTCTTCAAGCGTGGGTTGGCCTATAAAAAGCGGTCTTTTGTCAATTGGTGCCCTTCTTGCAGCACCGTCCTGGCCAACGAACAGGTAGTCAATGGTCATTGCGAGCGTTGCGGCACCTTGGTGGGCAAAAAGGACTTGGAACAGTGGTTTTTCAAGATCACCGACTATGCCGAGCGCTTGCTCAAGGACATCGACAAGCTAACCGGTTGGCCGGAAAAGGTCAAGGTGATGCAGCAGAACTGGATTGGCCGCAGTGAGGGCGCCCTGGTAAATTTCACGGTAGAAGGTAGCGGTGAGGTTATCACCGTGTTTACGACAAGGCCCGATACTATTTACGGCGTGACGTATATGGTGCTAGCACCCGAACATCCATTGGTACTCCAGCTCGTGCAGGGAACCCAGTATGAGAACGAGGTACGGGCCTTTATAAATAAGATGCAGTACATGAATGAGATCACGCGCACCTCGGAGGAAACCGAGAAGGAAGGCGTATTCATCGGACGATATGCCATCAATCCCATGAACGGACAGAGGATTCCGCTGTATATAGCGAATTACGTATTGCTGGATTATGGAACGGGAGCTGTTATGGGCGTTCCGGCTCATGACCAGCGTGACTTTGAATTTGCTGCCAAGTATGGATTGCCCGTAGTTCCCGTTATCAAGCCCGAGGACGACAGCGTAGATGTCTTTGATTTGAAACAGGCCTTTGAGGGACAAGGCATAATGATAAATTCCGGGCAGTTTAATGACCTGCCAAATCGGGAAGCAATGCAAAAGATAATCGAATACATGGAAGAGAAGGGCATAGGCAAGAGGCATGTAAACTACAGGTTGAGGGACTGGCTGATTTCCCGTCAGCGTTACTGGGGAGCACCCATACCCATTATATACTGCGACAAATGCGGGATAGTCCCGGTGCCGGAGGACCAGTTGCCGGTGATATTGCCCACTGACGTTAAGTTTACCGGCAAGGGGCAGTCCGTTCTGGCTGAGAGCCAGTCGTTTGTCAACACCACATGCCCGCAATGCGGTGGCCCCGCAAGGCGCGAGACCGATACAATGGATACATTTGTATGCTCGTCGTTTTACTTCTTGAGATTTACCGATCCTAAAAATGCTGAGGCGCCTTTTAGTCGGGAAAAGGCTGAGTACTGGATGCCGGTGGATCAGTATGTTGGTGGGGTAGAGCATGCCATCCTTCACCTGCTGTATGCCAGGTTCTTCACCAAGGTATTGTATGATATGGGGTTGTGCCCGGTGGATGAACCTTTCACCAACCTGTTGACCCAGGGCATGGTGCTCAAGGACGGCTCCAAGATGTCGAAGTCTAAGGGCAATGTGGTGAGCCCAGAAGATATTGTAGCCAAATATGGGGCAGATACAGCAAGGCTGTTTATACTGTTTGCAGCACCGCCCGAGAGGGACCTCGAGTGGAGCGATCAGGGCGTTGAGGGCTGCTATCGCTTCCTCAACAGGGTGTGGAGATTGGTCACCGAATGTAAGGATGCCTGTAAGCATTACGTCAAAGGGGAAACATTTGCTAACCTGTCGGAGCAGGATAGGCAGCTTCGATATGTGGTGCACAACACCATAAAGCGGGTAACGATTGATATAGAGGAGAGGTTCAATTTCAATACGGCTATAAGCGCTATTATGGAGATGGTAAACGCTATATACCAGTATAAGGACAACGTGGCTGGGCAGAAAGATATGGCAGTGCTGGGCGAAGCCATTACTCACCTGTTGCTGCTTCTGGCACCCTTTGCACCGCACATCACCGAAGAGCTGTGGGAGATCACTGGCCATGAGGGCAGCATACATGCACAGTCGTGGCCTGCTTATGACCCACAGGCTCTGGAGCAGGAAAAGATTGAGATGGTGGTCCAGGTCAATGGAAAAGTCAGGGATCGCATGATGGTGCCGGCCAATGCCGGGCAGCAGGAAATACAGGATAGGGCACTAAGCTTAAGCAGGATACAAGAGATCATAAAGGGTAAGAGCGTTGTAAAGGTCATTGTGGTGCCCAAGAAGCTGGTCAATATCGTGGTGAAGTGATGGGTATTTTTTAGGGTGCTTGGGGGAAACAAAAGGTATGCCTTGCGCATGTGTATGTGGCACTTTCAAATTGATGCTTAAACAGACAAGAGCAGTTTAAATAGGCTAAATGAAAAAAGGGGGATATTCCAAACGAATATCCC
>NZ_VSCO01000064.1:0-9889 GCF_047459465.1 Caldicoprobacter sp.
GGCATTGATGATGCAAGTGAGATGGTGGAAGTCATAGATACCTTGGTTACAGCGGTAGATGCGCCGCTGTGCCTGGATTCTTCCAATATTGAAGCGCTGGAGAGGGGGCTCAGAATCTATCCAGGTAGGGCCCTTGTCAATTCCATATCCCTTGAAAAGGACAAGATAGAGAAGCTATTGCCCGTTGCAGCCAAATACGGCGCCATGTTCATACTCCTGCCGCTTACCGATGAAGGCGTGCCATTGACGGCTCGTGAGAGGCAAAAGGTAGTAGAAGAAGTATTTGAACGTGCTGCACTGCTAGGGTATCAAAAGGAAGACATAGTGGTTGACGGGCTGGTGATGGCGGTTTCATCCAACCAGGGGCAGGCAGTTGAGACCTTGAGTTTAATAGACTGGTGCAGCAACAGATTTGGATGCAATACGATAGTGGGCCTATCCAATGTGTCCTTTGGGCTGCCCGAAAGGGGATGGCTGAATGCGGCTTTTCTGGCCATGGCGATGGGCAAGGGGCTTACCATGGCTATAGTCAATCCCTTGAACCAGCCGGTGATGAACGTTAAAATGGCCTCTGAAGTGCTGCTGGGTAGAGACGTGTACAGCCAGAAATATATAAAGTATTTCACACAGGCCGTCAGGGAACGAGGCGATAGTCGGATAAAGGTGCGAGATGACAGGCCGAGATCAGTGGAGTATAACGCCGAGAAGGGTAGGTCGCAGCATCAGGACGGCGCTGCTGGAGGTGCTGATGAAGGCGGCCGAGATGGCCAAAAAACTGTTAAACAAGGTGTTGATGGTAGCGCTGCCCACACTACTGAGGGTGTATTGGGGGGTATATTGAAAGAGACAGAAAGTAGGGCTGCCGGTAGGGATGATGTTGTCAAGGGCACGCTGAACGAAGCTGCAGAGAAGGAAAAAGCCGCGCAACAGGTTTTTGATGCCGTGGTTAAGGGCGACCATCACGGCATTGTGTCCATAGTAGAGGATGCTTTGGCCCGCGACATATCTCCGCGGATCCTGATGGATGAATATCTTATACCCGCCATAACCCATGTAGGTGAGCTGTTTGAGAGGAAAGAGTACTTCCTTCCACAGTTGCTTATGAGCGCTGAGGCTATGAAAAAGGCCTTTGAGCACATTGAACCCCTGCTCCAGGAAGAGGCTGCCGGTGCTTCTACAAAGGCAAAAAAGACAAAGGTGATACTGGCCACTGTCAAGGGTGATATACATGACATAGGGAAGAACATAGTGGCGCTCATGCTCAGGAATCATGGATTTGAAGTCATTGACCTTGGTAAAGATGTAAGCGCTGAGACCATAATCGAGAAGGCCAAGGAAACCGGCGCTCAGATCATTGGGCTGTCAGCCCTCATGACCACAACCATGGTTTATATGAAAGAAGTGATAGAACTGGCCAGGAAGGAAGGGCTCAAGTGCAAGTTCATGGTGGGTGGAGCGGCGGTCACCCGGCAGTTTGCCGATGAAATAGGGGCCGATGGATACGCCGAAGATGCCAACAGTGCGGTCAAGCTGGCAAAGAGGTTGGCGGAAGAGGGGTGACGTGAAAGGAGTAGAGATGTTTTGTATCTTGTATATATATCTAAATTGCAATATTAAATGCAACACTTTTTAAGGAAAAGTATGGAATAATTGTAAGGAAACTCGATGTTCCACCAAATTTTGATGTGGTTGCGTTTGAGAATCCAGATGGGACTGCTGTAGTGGTGGTTGCTAATACTGACACCTATGATTCGATGCTTAACCTTAAAGTAGGAGAGAAAGTTGTTTCATTGCGGGTATTACGAGAATCAGTTAGCACAGTGATTTTATAAATACGAGAGTTTTTAGTTCCTTTCTGGTGTTGTTTAAACTGTTATTTTTTTCTATAAGCCACCATGCTGATATGCCCAATTCCGGCTTCATCATAGGGTTCGCCATAAGGGATGAACCCTAATTTTTTGTAAAATTCCAGTGCAGAGGTCTGGGCGTGGATGTGCACTTCCTCTGCGCCCCATTCAAAGGCTTTTTGGAGCAGCAGCTTGACTATGAGGGAGCCTATGTGTTGCTTTCTGTACTCCTTCAGAACGGCGATCCGACCCAGATAATACCGGCCGCCCTGCTCAAATACCCTGCCCGTTCCCACTGGAATGCCATCCTGGTATACCACAAGGTGATGAGCTATGCCATCGATGTCATCTATCTCAATGTCGGCAGGTACATTTTGCTCTTCGACGAATACCTTAAAGCGTATCTTATAGGCATCTGTGAGGTTATCGGTACCTTTTAACCACTTGACTTGCAACCTTTCCACCTTCCCCATAATCTCCATAGCTGTCACTTCTGTTGGTGGCTCTATGGTTTCTATTTAGACAATTGAGGTTTACGAAACTTAAGATACATGGTGCAGAAGCCCATGTCAATACCCCATATAAAATACATATAGCCGTTTTAATTTTTGTATTTATGGTATATAATCTTTACCGTAGTGAGGTAAAAAAGGGCTTGTGAGGAAGAAAAAAGGACATATGAGATGAGGATGAATTTAACCAGATTGCGAGGGTATAGGGATGAAAATTGTTAAAGTACCGGAACCGTCATGGTGGAAATTCCCGCCCTCTAAAGGAATAAACGTTCGAAGGGAAACGCCGACGGCTTCCAATTCTGTTGAGGGGCACAATTTAAATCAAGACCGTTTGGATATAATGCTAAAGAGTAAGTTTTTTAATGGAAGTCAGCCACTAGACCTATTAGCTCCAATTTTAAATGATATAGCGAAAGGTGATAAGAGTAAATTTGGCAATAATCGTAAGAAATTGTGGGCGTATGACGCAGAGGGGGGCATATATCAGGATATATCCCGCCTTATACTGCAGAGCAGAATTGAAGAGGCTGAAGTGGCGCTGTCTGCCTTGCCACTGAAGGCGGCCCAATGGTACTATTTAAAGGGTATAATATTGTGGGAAAAGGGGCGGTATGCCGAAGCTTATAATAGCATTCAACAAGCTGCTGCAATGGCACCTGAAAACAGGGAATACATGAGAGCATTGGAGTACATATCGCAAGCATATCATCCCTTTACCGTATCGCACTTTTATAAACGCCTTTTTGAGAAGATTTGTCCATGGATGTATATAATCCTCATCTTTTTGTTTGTGGTATGGCTGGTGTCTCGTATAATCTAGAGCGCTTGTGGGAAATGGTATAGCGGTGGGGTCTGTGTCAAGCTTATATGATGGTTGGTGATCGGCATTTTGAAGTAATTGAAGTAATAATGAGAGCCTGAGCAGGTTATGTTCAACCCTTCCATGATAGTTTTGAGGTTATGGGGTTTAAGGCTTAGTTTATGAACATGCTGCTATGAAAGGTTAGGCTTTTTGCAAAGTGTAATTATATGAGGTAGGGGAGGTATGTTGAAATTGAAAAAGACGCCGCTTTATGAAAAACACGTGTCTTTGGGAGCCAGGATGATCGAGTTTGGTGGTTGGATGATGCCGCTTCAGTATGTGGGGATCTTGCAGGAGCATGAAGCGGTTCGCCAGCGGGCGGGCTTATTTGACGTGTCCCACATGGGGGAGATCATGATAAGGGGGAGGGGTGCTACGGAATTTCTTCAACAGCTCATAACCAACGATATATCGGGTATGCGTGAATATCGGGTCCTGTATTCGCCTATGTGCTATCCCGACGGCGGTACAGTGGATGACCTTTTAGTATATAAATTTGACTCCGAGCGATATTTGCTGGTGGTCAATGCTGCTAACATACAAAAGGACCTCCAGTGGATAGAGAGCCAGAGGCCGCATGACGTGGAGGTTGAGGACATGTCCGAGCAGTATGCGCAGCTGGCACTTCAAGGGCCAAAATCTCAGGAGATTCTACAGAGAATTGTGGATATCCCGCTGGATAGTGTTAAGTTTTTCAGGTTTGCAGATGGCGTAAGTATCGCCGGCGTATCAGCTCTCCTTTCGCGGACGGGATACACCGGTGAGGATGGGTTTGAGATATACTTACCGGCCAACAGAGCCTTGAAGGTGTGGGATGCCATTATGGAGGTGGGTGCCCAGTACCAAATAATGCCTGCAGGGTTGGGGGCGAGGGATACGCTGCGGCTGGAAGCCGCTCTTCCGCTCTATGGGCATGAGCTTTCACCCGATATTTCGCCATTGGAAGCCGGGCTGGATAGATTTGTGAAGCTTGACAAAGCCGACTTTATAGGGCGTGAGGCCTTAGTCAAGCAAAAAGAGGACGGCATTTCGCGGAAGCTGGTGGGCCTGGAGATGATTGATAAAGGAATTCCGCGGCAGGGCTATGAGGTTCAGGTAGAGGGCAGGCGCGTGGGTTATATCACCTCGGGCAGCTTTTCCCCAACCCTGAAAAAGAATATCGCTTTGGCCCTAGTCGATGTCTCATATGCAGCGGAGGGCTTCCATGTAGATGTGCTTGTGAGGAGCAAGGCTTTAAAGGCTGAAGTGGTTAAAATTCCTTTTTATGCCAAACAATATAAAAAATAAAAGTTGCTCGGGGATGCATTAAATGTTAAAGTATAGATGGGAATTATCTAAAATATCCGCTATTTGATATACGGGAAGCCATAGCTGGGCTTTTGCGGCTATCATTATATAAAAATTTTTAGGAGGTTTGATGAAAGTGAAGGTTATAGAAAATTTGAAGTATTCCAAAGAACACGAATGGGTAAGGGTGGAGGGCAACAGGGCCGTAATCGGAATTACTGACTATGCTCAGGATTCACTGGGCGATATAGTGTTTGTCGATCTGCCTGAGGTAGGGCGCAACGTTAAGGCAGGAGAGGCCGTAGCGGTAGTGGAATCGGTAAAAGCCGCGTCGGATGTATATTCGCCGGTTTCGGGTACGGTGGTAGAGGTCAACGCTGTTCTCGAGGCTTCTCCCGAGCTCATAAATCAAGACCCTTATGAAAACTGGATTTTGGTGCTGGAAATGTCAGATCCGGGCGAGCTGGATGCACTGATGGATGCCCAAAGTTATGAGCGGTTTTGTGAAGAAGAGGAGGAGTAGGAATGGGAAGATATATTCCCAACACTGCCCAAGATCGGCAGGATATGCTTGAAAAGTTGGGGTTACATAGCATTGAACAGTTGTATGAAGATATCCCATGCGAAGTGCAGCTGAAAAATAGTCTTGCTCTACCTGTACCTCTATCTGAGATGGAACTGGTGAACCACATGAGGGATATAGCAGCTAAAAACAAGACGGTGGATCAGTATGTGTGTTTTCTTGGTGCAGGGGCTTATGACCGCTATATTCCCAGCGTGGTGAGGCACGTGCTGGCCCGCCAGGAATTTTATACTTCCTATACCCCCTATCAGCCCGAGATAAGCCAGGGAACCCTTCAGGCCATTTTCGAGTACCAGACCATGGTGTGTGAGTTGACGGCAATGGATGTGGCAAATGCCTCCATGTATGATGGTGCCTCAGCATTGGCAGAGGCGGTGTGCATGGCCTGCCAGGCCACCAGCAGGGAAAAGGTATTGGTTGCCAGGTCCGTTCATCCGCAGAGCAAGGAGGTCATTGGTACCTATAGCAGGTTTAGGGGCATAAAGGTGCAGGAGATAGGCTATGCCGATGGCAGGGTGGACATGGAGGAGCTTAAAAGGCATATGGATGGCGATGTAGCAGCGGTTGTGGTGCAAAATCCCAACTTTTTTGGGGTGATAGAGCTTCTGGATGAAATGGCCGAAGTGGTCCATCATTATGGAGGACTGCTGGTTGTAAGCGCAAATCCCATTTCACTGGCTGTGCTCAAGCCTCCAGGGCATTGTGGTGCGGATATTGTGGTGGGAGAAGGACAGCCACTTGGCAACCCGCTCAATTTTGGCGGCCCTTACCTTGGCTTTATGGCCACAACCCAGAAGCTAATGCGCAGGATGCCGGGCAGGATTGTGGGGCAAACTGTGGATTTGGAAGGTAATAGAGGTTTTGTGCTCACCCTCCAGACCAGGGAACAGCACATAAGAAGGGAGAAGGCAACATCTAACATCTGCTCCAATGAAGCCTTAAATGCCCTGGCAGCTACCGTCTATCTATCTGTGCTGGGAAAGGAAGGCTTAAAGGAAGTGGCCTTGCTATCCATGAGAAAGGCGCATTACGCTTTTGAGAGGCTCATTTCGGATGCGGGGTGCAGCCCTGTATTTTCAACGCCGTTTTTTGATGAGTTTCTGGTGAAAGTCTCCACTCCTGTGGAGGAATTAAATAGGGCGCTGCTTTCCTGCGGCATCATTGGCGGTTATGCTGTGGAGAGAGATTATCCGGAACTTCAAGGCGGTTGGCTGGTGGCTGTGACCGAGAAAAGGACTCGAGAAGAAATCGACGCGTTGGTTAGGGAGGTGAGCCAGCGTGAAGGAAAGGCCATTGATATTTGAGATAAGCAAGCCGGGACGCAAGGCCTATTCCCTGCCCCATTGCGATGTACCGCAGCGGGCACTGGAAGAGATGGTCCCCAGGGAGTGCTTGAGGGAAGAGGATGCTATGCTGCCTGAGGTAAGTGAAGTCGACGTTATCAGGCATTTTACTCGCCTTTCGCGGCTCAATTATGGGGTGGATTCGGGCTTTTATCCCTTGGGGTCTTGTACCATGAAATACAACCCCAAGGTCAATGAAGATGTGGCCTCTTTGCCGGGATTTACCCAGGTACACCCCCTTCAACCCGATGAGGCTGTTCAGGGTTGCTTGGAGATAC
Source organism: Caldicoprobacter sp. (assembly GCF_047459465.1). NCBI lineage: Bacteria > Bacillati > Bacillota > Clostridia > Caldicoprobacterales > Caldicoprobacteraceae > Caldicoprobacter > Caldicoprobacter sp. The sequence goes on from NZ_VSCO01000064.1 coordinate 6,716, forward strand.
TGTACAGGATGGACAGGCTTTTGTCGGAGATCACCGGCATGGATAGGTTTTCGTTTCAACCGGCTGCAGGAGCGCACGGCGAGCTGACCGGCCTCATGATCATAAAGGCCTATCACCAGCATCGGGGAGATGCTAAACGAAACAAGATTATCGTGCCCGATTCGGCTCACGGTACCAATCCCGCTTCGGCTGCCATGGTGGGGTTTGACGTGGTGGAGGTAAAATCAAACGACAGGGGAGAAGTGGATTTGGAGCAGCTCAAAGCAGTGGTGGACGATACCACAGCAGGGCTTATGCTGACCAATCCAAATACTTTAGGCTTGTTTGAAGAGCACATACTTGAAATAGCCGATATAGTCCACAAAGCCGGCGGGCTGCTGTACTACGATGGTGCCAACATGAATGCCATAGTTGGTATAGTTCGGCCGGGCGATATGGGATTTGACGTGGTGCATCTAAATCTGCATAAGACATTCAGCACTCCCCACGGTGGGGGCGGGCCTGGTGCAGGGCCGGTGGGGGTAAAGAAAGAGCTGGAACCATTTCTGCCTGTGCCGGTAGTGGAGTTTCAAGACGGCATTTATCGTTTAGAATATGATAGGCCTCTTTCTATAGGGAGAGTGAAGTCGTTTTACGGGAATTTTGGCGTAATACTAAAAGCTTATGCCTACATCATGTCCATGGGGGCTGAGGGGCTTAAGGAGGTTTCTGAGTGCGCTGTGCTTAATGCCAATTACCTCATGGAACGGCTCAAGGAGCACTATCAGATACCCTATAACCGCAGGTGTATGCATGAGTTTGTCATATCGGCCCAAAAGCAAAAGGAAAAGGGCGTATCGGCCCTGGATATAGCCAAGCGGCTCATGGATTTTGGCTTCCATCCGCCTACCATGTACTTTCCCCTTATAGTGAAAGAAGCGTTGATGATCGAGCCTACCGAAACTGAAAGCAAGGAGACTCTGGACGCCTTTGCGGATGCCTTAATTGAAATTGCAAGGGAAGTTAAAGAACATCCTGAAAAGGTGAAGGCAGCTCCGCACAATACGCCGGTAAGGCGCCTTGATGAGGCTAGGGCAGCACGAAACCCCGTGCTGAGATGGAAGCCGGAGAAGGTAGAAACTTGAAGAGATAATTAGAGGTGAAAACAAAATATCAATGGTTGATCTTTTATAAAAATATACTCAGCAGTAAGATTTAGGAGAGAATGGCGCATGGATACATTTGAGGTCATTGCAACGGCTGCGTTTGGAGTAGAGGCTGTTGTAGGCCAGGAGGTAAGAGCCCTGGGCTATCAAAACGTCAGGGTGGACAATGGTAAGGTTACCTTTACGGCAGATGCAGTGGGCATTAGCCGCGCCAACCTGTGGCTGCGGTCAGCCGATAGGGTTTTCATAAAGATGGGGGAGTTTCCGGCCCTAACTTTTGAAGAACTGTTTGAGAGGACCAAGGCTTTGCCCTGGGAAGAAGTGCTGCCTCCAAATGCCTGCTTTCCCGTCATAGGCAAGTCGGTGAAGTCCAAGCTGTATAGCGTATCTGATTGTCAGGCCATAGTGAAAAAGGCCATTGTAGAGCGGCTTAAAATGAAATACCGGAAAAGCTGGTTTGAGGAAGATGGTCCCAGATTTGTCATAGAAGTGTCGCTCCTCAAAGATGTGGCTACGTTGGCTATAGATACCAGCGGCTCCGGCCTTCACAAGCGGGGTTATCGCCAGCTGGCTAGTAAGGCGCCGCTTAGGGAGACGCTAGCGGCTGCGCTGGTTCAATTGAGTTTTTGGAATGCTGACAGACTATTGGTGGACCCCTTTTGCGGTTCGGGTACCATCTTGTTTGAAGCTGCTATGATAGGCCTCAATATGACACCTGGTCTTAACAGGACTTTTGATTCCGAAAATTGGCCATGGATCCCTTCTAGTGTCTGGAAACGGGCGAGGGAAGAAGCGCTGGATGCCATACGGCGTGATGTGCATTTTAGGCTGCTGGGATATGATATCGATGGGAAAGTTTTAAAGATTGCGCGCCACAACGCAAAATTGGCAGGCGTTGATGGCTATATAGATTTTCATACTCAGCCTTTCGAAAGGTTCAGCACCAAGAGAAAGTATGGGTGCATTATCACAAATCCCCCTTATGGAGAGAGGCTGGGTGATAGAAAAGAAGCCGAGGAGCTGTACAGGCAAATGGGCAAGCTCTTTAAACCCCTCGATACCTGGTCGCTGTATGTGCTGTCGCCCTACGAAGGCTTTGAACGCCTTTTTGGACGAAAGGCTGATCGCAAGAGAAAATTGTATAACGGCAGGATAAAGGTGTATTATTATCAATTTTTTGGTCCAAGGCCTCCAAAACCCGGTGGGGAGCTTGAGCAAAAGGGCGAGCAGTTAATGCCAAATGCAGATGAATTGCTGTAATGGATATTGCCATGGAGGATTATATATTCTTTATTGGGAGATCAGTGCGGTTATAGCTGATTTTGTGATTGTTGGTCTAGAATGGAAGAAGTAGACAAGGAGCTTAAAATGGGGATTATGCTAATGCTATGGAAAATATCGAACATTTTTGTACATGTACCGATTTAGGTTGCGAACTATCGCCTATAATCACTCCGATGGATGCGAGCCTTGGATAAAGAAAAACCTTAAAGCAAGGTCAAAAGCAAATTTGCACATACTAAAAAGAGAGGATGTAATAAAAAGGGAGGATACTATTAAATATCCTCCCTTTGTTTTGATATTTACGCCATCCTTTGTTTAGCCGTTATATTCACGCAGCCTTTTTTCAAGAGCATCTAACTGGTAAGCCAGTTCTTTGGGCAGCTTATCGCCGAAGGATTTGTAATATTCGCGGATGGAGGCTACTTCCTGCAGCCACTCATCGCGGTCCACCTTCAGAAGCTCCTGCATTGCACTGCTGCTTATGTCAAGCCCGGTTGTATCGATGGCGTCAGGCGTTGGCATGTAACCGATGGGCGTTTCAACCGCTTTGCCCTCGCCAGATATTCTCTCGATTATCCACTTGAGTACGCGGCTGTTCTCGCCAAAGCCGGGCCATAGCCAGTTGCCGTCCTTGTCTTTGCGGAACCAGTTCACCATGAATATCTTGGGTAGTTTTTCCGGATCGGCTGCCTTGCCGATGTTGATCCAGTGCTGGAAGTAATCGCATATATGGTATCCGCAGAAA
>NZ_VSCO01000065.1:0-9837 GCF_047459465.1 Caldicoprobacter sp.
AAAGTGACATGTCGAAAACTATAGGAAGAGATTTAACAGAAGGAAGCATCGTAACGCACCTTATAGCCTTTTCATCCCCCCTGCTTCTTGGCAACGTTTTTCAGGCGCTTTACAACACGGTAGACAGCATATGGGTAGGTCAGTTTTTGGGACCAGAAGCCCTGGGTGCGGTATCGGTAAGCTTTCCCATCACTTTCGTATTGATATCCATGGTCATGGGCATCACCATGGCCACCTCTGTCCTGGTATCGCAGTATGCAGGAGCCAAAGATACAGACATGATTTCAAAAACCATAAACAACTCGTTTTTTCTCTTAGGTATAGCCGCCGTTGTATTCACGGGCTTAGGGCTCATTTTCAGCCGTAAAGTGCTAATATTTTTGAATACCCCCAAGGATATTCTGGGCTATGCAGTGGAATATTTGAATATATACCTTTTGGGCTTGGTGTTCACATTCGGCTATAACGTGATAAGCTCGGTACTAAACGGCCTGGGAGATTCCAAAACGCCGGTCAAATTTCTAATTATCGCCACAATAACTAATATCATACTGGATCCCTTGCTCATCTTCGGGTTTGGCTTCTTCCCCAAAATGGGCATCGCCGGAGCTGCTCTGGCCACCATATTGTCGCAGGCGCTGTCATTCTTTTTGGCGTTCAGATTTCTCATCAAAAGCAACCACCTTATCAAGCCCGACTTTAGGAATTTTAAACTAGATCGGGAGCTGGTATGGAAGCTTATCAAAATAGGGCTACCTGCTGGCATGCAGCAAATAGTGGTGTCCATGGGATTGACCATGATGACGGGCATAATAAATTTGTTTGGCTCTAATGCGGTAGCAGCCTTTGGCGCCACCTCCAGGTTAGATCAGTTTGCCCATATGCCAGCCATGTCCCTTGGGCTGGCCACATCGGCCCTTACGGGCCAAAACCTGGGGGCTCAAAAGCACGAAAGGGTTAAAGAGGTATTCAAATGGGGCAACATATTGGCAGCCAGCATCACTGCTGTAATCGTCATATTGATCATGGCCTTCCCCAGAGCCATTCTGCATACCTTCACCAGCGCCCCCCACGTACTAGACATAGGCAGCAGGTACTTGAGAATTGTGGGGATCTCCTACATCCCCTTCTCCCTAATGTTCGTCACCAATGGCATATTGAGGGGTGCAGGCGATACGCTGCCCACCATGATCTTCTCAATTGTATCCTTGTGGCTTATAAGGATTCCGTTAGCCCGCTATCTATCAACATTCGAAGCCTTTGGGGTGGATGGCATATGGATGGCCATAACCATAAGCTCCATAATCTCCATGACCATGAGCATCGCTTACTATCTATCCGGCAGATGGAGAAACAAAAAGCTGATCACAAAGAGCGTTCAGTGATCGGCTACCTGCTTCTACATTATATCCCTGTCGGTAATCTCCTTGACCTCTCCCGTGCTATTGACCATCACCAGTATACGCTGGGTGTCGTACATAGCTGATTTAGTGGAAAAAAGCTTATAGGTGCCCCACCCCACCACGCATAGCACTATAATAAGAGAAGTGATAAATACACGCCTCTGCATAATTGCTACGCCTCTTCTTTCAAAAATCATACAATAATATTTTATCATAAATATTTTACCGTACGAAGAAAGCCATTGTACCCCTTAATTGCATCCCTATCCCTGTTTCCCCCCTCTTCGTGATTTATCATCCCTGTACAAAATTTCTGCCCATTCTTTGGATAAGATTGATATTTGAATTTCAAATTTAGTGGTATATAATATATGAAACTAAGAATAAACTTGTTAAGTGAAAAGGAGGTGGGCTACAGTATGACGGTAGAGCGGGAAGTAAAGCTTGAAAAGCTCACCCAGGTATGTGATTTTGTCAACTTGGCTTCCAAATACAACTGCGATGTAAAGGTAAAGAGTAATAACCACATAGTAGATGGCAAGAGCATACTGGGCATACTAACCCTCTCCCTTTGGAAACCGGTTACGGTGTGGGCCTCGGGAGAGGATGCTGAAGAATTTATTGCTCAGTTGAAGCCATTTCAATCTCAGTGAAAAAGGTATCCCTTCAGAACGAAAGATAAAGAGGGATACCTTTTCATTCAGCTTGATGCGCTACTACTTTGCGCAATCCGCCCATTTCTCTTTTGAGCACATCAAGATAAAATCCAACTTGGCCCAGTCGTCTCTAAATTAAGCAGCCTAATTTCCCAATATCCAATAGAGATGCGTTACAGGAGCAAAATATCAATCACCTTAAAACCCCAGGGACGACAGCTGCGCCGTACCTTATTCCTCTATAAGAAAAGCGTAATATCCTCGCATGGCTTCATATATGTCCGCCTTGCTGGTAACCTCCCAGGGTGCGTGCATGCTGAGAACCGGGACCCCGCAATCTATCACATCCATTCCGTATTCGGCCAGTATGTATGCAATGGTTCCTCCGCCGCCCTGATCCACCTTGCCCAGTTCGGCAGTTTGCCATGTAATGCCGTGCTTATCCATAATGGCACGGAGATAGGCCATGTATTCAGCATTAGCGTCATTGCTGCCTGACTTGCCCCGCGTTCCGGTGTATTTATTAAACGTAACGCCCTTCCCTAAATAGGCCGCATTCTTCTTTTCCATGACCGACGGATAATTGGGATCAAAAGCTGCGCTGACGTCGCAGGATAGCATCTTGGAATTAGCCAGAGCACGCCGCAGCTTAAGCTCGCTATAATCCCCCATCAGGTTCATGATTTCGACCAGGGTGTTTTCAAAAAATCTCGATGTCATACCCGTTGCTCCTACACTGCCTATCTCCTCTTTATCCACCATCAATGCTATGCAAGTCTTTTCAGGGTTCTCCACCCTCATGAGAGCCTCAAAGGAAGTATAGGCACATACGCGATCATCCTGTCCATAGGCAATGACCATGCTTCGATCCAAGCCATAATCCCTTGCACTGCCCGCTGGCACAACCTCCAGCTCTGCCGACACGAAATCCTCCTCGTCTATCCCATATCTCTCATTAAGCAGGCGCAATATGTTCTTCTTTACCCGTTCCGACTCGTCTTTGTTATCGGACTTCAGTGGTATACTACCAATACATACATTGAGGTCCTCTCCTTCTATTCCTTTAGCGAGCTTTTTCTCCATCTGATCGGCAGCCAAATGGATTAGAAGGTCAGAAATTCCGACCACCGGGTCGTCATCCTTCTCGCCAATCACCACATCGATGACTGTACCGTCCTTCTTAACCACCACCCCGTGTATAGCCAAGGGTATGGCAACCCATTGATATTTCTTTATACCCCCATAATAATGGGTCTCAAGCATGGCCAAACCAGAATCCTCATATAGCGGATTCTGCTTTAGATCCAGGCGGGGCGAATCTATATGAGCTCCCAGGATCTTCATACCCTTTTCCAGCGGCTGCTTACCAATAACAAACAAGGCCAGCATCTTGCCCATGTTGTTGGCATATAGCTTATCGCCGGGCTTTAGCTTCTCCCCTCGCGCCATGATCTCCTCAAGGTTCCGGTAGCCATGGTTTTCGGCCAGCGCTATAAACTCCTTTACGCATTCCCTTTCGGTTTTGCACTTTGACATAAAAGCTTTATAGCCTTCACAAAAGGAAAATACTCTCTCCAGCTCTTGATCGCTGTACTTATCCCAGGCATATTTGTATACCTTTACCAAATCCAAACTTCCCTTTTCATTGGTAGCCATCCTAAAACTCATCTCCTTCTTTTTTTTTAAAGTTTACAATATTTATAATGGCTGTAGCTATAATTGCCGTCAAGCAGTTTATGCTCTACAGCTAGCCATGGGGTGGCTGGCAAATTTACCAAATGCTTCTTTCAATATTTTATCATCTCTATAAAAATAATTCATCTATATGCAATAAAATTTACTAAAATAAACAATAAGGGAAAAACCCCAAAAATTTACTCAAAACAAGGCAAATTCTCAAACCAACCCCAGCAAGCGAACCGTCTGGGCCACCACAAAACACAGGACAATGCCGGTAATGGTAGGAACCACAAACGAGAGCAGCGTCCATTTCCGGCTGCCGGTTTCCTTGTAAATGGTGAGCAACGTAGTGCCGCAGGGGAAATGGTTGAGGGAAAACAACATAGTGCACAGGGCAGTCAACCAAGTCCAACCATGTTGCATCAGTATCTGCCGTAAAGCGCTTAAGCTGTCGAGTTCCACCAACGTTCCAGTTGACATATAGCCCATGAGCACTATGGGCATCACTATCTCGTTGGCTGGCAGCCCCAATAAGAAAGCCATTAATATATACCCATCCAGCCCTAGCATACGGGCAAACGGGTCAAGGAAGCCTGCAAGATGTCCCAACAGGCTATTCCCCCCTATGCTTACATTGGCCATAACCCATATGACAAGTCCGGCAGGGGCAGCCACCGTAACAGCACGGCCTAATATAAATAGCGTACGGTCAATCAACGAACGCACCAAAATCCTGCATACCTGTGGCCTCCTGTAGGGCGGAAGTTCCAATATAAATGAGGAAGGTAGCCCCTTTAAAAGGGTCCGTGACAATATCCTGGAAACCAAGAGCGTAATAATTACTGCTAGCGTGATCATGGCCATAACCGCAAAGGTAGCTGTTATCGTCTGAAACCTTCCCAATCCTCCAGCAATAAATATAGTAGCTAAAGCGATCAGCGTAGGAAACCTTCCATTGCACGGAACATAGTTGTTTGTGATTATTGCGATAAGCCTTTCCCTGGGAGAATCAATTATTCGGCAAGCCACAACGCCGGCTGCATTACAGCCAAATCCCATACACATGGTCAGGGCCTGTTTGCCGTGAGCACACGCCTTCTTGAAGAAATTATCCAGGTTAAAGGCAACTCTTGGAAGATACCCCAGGTCCTCCAACAGGGTAAACATGGGAAAAAATATGGCCATAGGGGGCAACATCACTGACACAACCCACGACAGCGTACGATACGCTCCATCTATCAATATGCCGCGCAACCATGCAGGCGCATTAAAAGCCACAAAAAGCTGCTCAAGCTTTTGTCCCAGATGAAAAAATACCTTGGCCAATACCTGTGAGGGATAATTTGCCCCCTCAATGGTGATCCAAAATATGAGCCCCAAAAGCGCCAGCATGGCTGGTATTCCCCATATCTTTGACGTAAGTATATCATCTATTTTGGAATCTATGCTGTCGATGGCACTTGCTTTGCTATGTACCACCCGACTACTTACCTCTTCGGCTTTGCGTATCAATGTAGATACTAACTCATCTCTGAGCTGTTCAATGGTTATACCCTGGTCCATAAGCATATCCCGCGTTTTGTGTAGCCCCTCTTTAAGGCTGGTTGAAGCAAAGAGATCAACCCCCAGGTAGCGTTTAAAAGCCTCTACAATAATCTGGTCCCCTTCAAGGAGGCGCAGTGACAGCCATCGGCTGCTTATGTTGCGGCCCAAGTCATCCATTAAACGGCCTATTTGTGGCTCAATCATACTCACAGCGTGTTCTATCGCCCCATGGTACTTCAGCCTGATGGGATTGAGACTAAATCTGCCGCAAGCAACGCCCCACACCGCTTCCTTCAGTGCATCCAATCCCTGCCCTTTAAGCGCGCTAGTACCCACCACCGGCACGCCTAGGATGTCTGAAAGCCCCTTTAAGTCCACTTGAATACCTTTTCTGTTGGCCTCATCCATCAAATTTACGCATACCACTACCTTGGGCGTCATCTCCAGGATCTGAAATACTAGATTCAGGTTTCTCTCCATGCAGGTGGCGTCCACCACCACAAGCGTCACATGGGGCTCACCAAAGCATATAAAATCCCGTGCCACCTCCTCTTCCGGCGAATTGGCCATTAGCGAATAAGTACCCGGCAAGTCCACCAAAACGAAATTCTTTCCATTATAAGCAAAACGTCCACAGGCGTTGGTAACCGTCTTCCCAGGCCAATTACCTGTATGCTGGTTTAACCCTGTCAAGCTGTTAAAAATAGTGCTCTTCCCCGTATTGGGGTTGCCGGCCAAAGCAACTACGATATCGGACGATTGTATCTGCACTTGAGGCATCCGACGTATTGTAGCCAGTCTGGTGGACTGTCCTATCAGTTTCACACAAGCCACCTCCTGGTTATAAAGCCAATCTCTCAACTAAAATTTGGGAAGCCTCTTCGCAGCGGAGTGCAATCATAGCTCCTCTTATCTCATACAAAGTGGGATCACCTGACAGGCTCTTGCGTATAGCTTTAATTTCTGTACCAAGGATAAGTCCTAGGTCCATAAGCCTCCTCCGCAAAGCCCCCTGGGCATTTATCTGTTTCACCTTTGATGCGTAACCAATGGGGAGGAGATTCAATGGCATAAGCTCCATTCACAGCCCTCCCAAGACATATTGGAATTTGCAGCAAAAATTTCTCTTTGAGCTAATGTATGCCCCAACTGTACCATGTGTGCCCGTCTTGCTCCTTAAAATTTATAAAAATCCAAAAAAATATGTTGACAAGCCGTAGAGTTATAATTAAAATTGTAATTATTACAAAGTTAAAATTATTGTAAAACTAAAGATTGCAAAAGCGACTTCAATATGGGAACATAAAATGACAGAAAGGTAATTTGCTACATTTGGGTATCAATCAATGTAAAAAGTGTATCGAAACAATATTTGAACAAAAAACAGGGACAACCTAACATGTGCTCAAAAACTTGGTCACAACCATGAAAGGGTGAGGGAAAAAGATGTATAATACCGTCAATCAGCTTAAAGAATATCTCATCAATTACGATATAAAGCCATCCACCATAAGGCTTAAGATACTGGAATATCTGCTCAATAACCCCATACATCCAACAGCGGATGATATCTATAAAAGCTTGCTGGACCAGATACCCACTATCTCCAAAACCAGCGTCTACAACACCATGGACTTGTTTGCGGACAAAGGAGTTGTAAAGGTTATATCCCTCGACGGAAAGGTGGCTCGCTATGATATAAACACTTGCCTCCACGGCCATTTTAAATGCCGCGTATGCGAGCGAGTATTTGATTTTCCCTTTTCCTCTAAGATCCCGACGCCAAAGGAATTAAATGGGTTTGTCATCAATGAAATTGATATAAATTTTTATGGCGTATGCCAAAATTGTAAAAAAATAAAGGAAGGAAGATTTAGTCATCGCTGACGAACTGGGCAGAGCCTCAAATCAGCTGGGAATGATTCATCCCGAAAAAGGTACCAACACGGTGCGAGCAGTATTCATAGTGGATGACAAGGGCATTATCCGGCTGATCATGTAACGAGATATCGCGAGCTCTCAAGGCTCTGCAAATAGCTGATAAATATGACGTGGCACTGCCGGAGAAATGGCCCAACAACTACTTAATCAAGGACCACGTAATAGTTCCAAAGACGAAGCCAGCGTCAATAAAAGAAAAGATAAAAAATGCAGAAGCCTAAATCCCGCTTCCTGTAAGCATATTGCACCACTTACACCGCAGCCTGCATTGCCAATTCACGGTGGGGTATAGCTTAAAGTTCAGCTGAAAAAGAGAACCTTATTTCAAAAGCTCCAAGTGCTTTCTTATATTATCCGATATATACTTGTAGTGCTCGGCCTCATGCTGGTTCAATACGTTGTAGATCTCCCGTCGTTTCTCATCCAGCAAGACCCCGTAAGATATGTGCAGCAGCTGCTTTACTTTTGGATTTTGAAGCGTATTGGGGTCATCCAGATCCAGTCCTTCATGGAAGTCTTGCCTGTAGATGGAAATTTTATACGCCTTTTTGCTCTCCTCTAGGTTATCCAGGGCAATACTATAAAGCTCTTTAAAAAGCTGCCTGTCCTTTTGGTGTATCACATTTAAAGCTTGCAACCAGCTGGTACCCGACGTTTTTATGTGGAAATTATGCTGTGTTGCCTCATTGAAAATCCTGTATATGCTGAACTTATCGCTACCCGAGTGAAGGCTCAACCTATAACCTCCGAGCATTCTTGCAACAGCGCAGTGCTTATTGAGCTCCACCGTAAATCTTTGCATATCCCCCCTGTAATCCACCGCCTTCTCAAAATAGCCAGGGAATTTTGGAGCCAGACTCCAAAAATCTATCCCCTTCCTATGCAGATACTCGGCCACAAATATATGGTCCTCCACCGTGGTATCCCGATCCCCTTCGTCAATAGAAACCTCCAGATCGAAAGCCTTAAGCCTTCCCTTAAGCAAACCATGAACCCTTTCGACAAAGTTCATTGCTCTTTCATAAATAATGGCAGACCTATACAGTTGTTCCTCCTTTACCGTGTACACTCCACCTTCGAAAGAAATTGTTTTACCGCTAAAATCCTTCACTATATCCTTGCTATGCTGCGAAATGTGGTCCACCTTGTCCGGAGAGATATCCTCTGCCGTTCCCAACATATCACTTACATCCAGGGTATACATGGTATAGCCAGCATCTGCAGCTTCCAGTAAGTATTTCTCATCCTTAATATGGTCAGCATCTGCACCAAACCCGCCAGTGTAACCAGCTTCCAATACGCCCAAAACGGCCTTTAAAAGAACATCCCTGAAATCCCTATGGGTCTTCTCAAGCTCCCTGGGCGATTGCTGTGCCAACACAGGAAACATGTCATAGCCTTTGAAGGCGTCCAAATGCGCAGCAGTAGCCAAACCCAGCCTGTCTCCGGTACCAAAGGACGCCTTGTCCTTGCATGGCACTGGCGCAATGCCAAATTCGCCCTTCAATACGAGATAATTTTCAAAACTTAACGGATATAGGTTGAAAGAAAGAGAAGTGCCTTCTATTTTGATGCCTTCGGCAAAAAACGGATCCCTAAATCCCAGGACATTCCTCTTGCTCAAGATGCCTATTTTTTTGTCAACATCACCCTTGACCACAAAGACATAGATGTCCTGGCCCAAATTGCGCACTGAATTGAGATATAAGACAAATGAATGTCGCGAAAGTATGCTCGAGAGTTGAGTTAATACTTCCTTATCCATCATCCCCATCTTCCCTTTCTATGGAATTAAGATTTTCTAAGTTAAGCCTTTAATTGCCCCCAAACGCGAATACACCAATCACCAGACAATAAATATTTTACCATATATTTTACCATAATGCACCTTTTAAATTACAAAATTGGGGGATCACAGTTCAAGATGAAGGCTTGGCCAAAAAATTTGTAGCCGGTATAGAAACCGGCCACAGCTTAATACGCTCATTCGTCCAAAGGTTCAAACATGTCCTTTCCAACGCCACACTCAGGACATACCCAGTCATCTGGCAGATCCTCAAAAGCAGTGCCTGGTGCAATCCCTCCATCCGGATCCCCCACTGCAGGATCATAAATATAACCGCACACCGTGCATTGATATTTTTTCACAGCACTTCCTCCTTCCATTTTGGGTGGTAAATCACGCTTTTCCAGCAATTACCCCCCATACAAACTCAGAAATTTTACAACAAAATATTTACCCTCAGTTTAGCTATTAAAACAACAATTTCATCTTTATTCTTTTATTCTCCCCAGCCACTACTCATAATAATACCAGCTATTTCTTTTTTGTTCTTTCTCTATAAGCTAATGGTTCCCTATATGTGGAATAAACCCGTTTAATATACACCTGTTGCCAAGCCCTTTGACTCCAATTCTTTGTAGAAATCATACTTGTTATATATTTGCACTTTATTAGAATTGTCAAATTCTAGCTTACTGTATGCGAAGAATAAACCTACTTTAGATGTGTTTACATATTCCGTGAAATATATACCCTCGTCTGTTACGCCGACAACTGAAATGATAGTATTATCGTTTTCGTATACTTTGGCCTTTTGACTGCCATCCAA
>NZ_VSCO01000066.1:0-9665 GCF_047459465.1 Caldicoprobacter sp.
TGGTTTATGTATAGGAAGCGGGTGGCTTAAAAAGTGGTAGAAATTACAGGCATCATAGAGGAAGTGGTGTTTCGCAACGAAGACAACGGCTTTACCGTCATAGAGGTGCGGGATGAGGAGAGCAGGACAGTGGTGACTGCGGTGGGTAGCCTGCCGTATGCCAATGCGGGCGAAAAGGTGCACATTGTGGGCGAGTGGGTTATGCATCCCGATTACGGCCAGCAGCTCAAGGTGTATACCATGGAGAGCATGGCGCCCGCTACTTTGGATGGCCTTGAAAAATATCTGGCATCGGGGCTCATAAAAGGAGTGGGGCCAACCACCGCCAGAAAGCTAGTTGAACGCTTTGGCATGGATGTGTTGGATGTAATAGAGTTTTATCCCGAGCGCCTCATGGAGGTAGAGGGGATTGGCCCTGCCAAGGCCGAGATGATAGCCGCTTCCTATGCTGAACACCGGGAAATAAGGGAAGTAATGATATTTCTTCAGTCCCATGGTATCAGCACCGCCTATGCCATAAAGATATACAAGATGTACGGCAATGATGCTATCGACATCATAAGGGAAAATCCCTATCGCCTGGCAGATGAGGTGGCGGGCATAGGCTTTAAGACGGCAGACAAGATAGCACAAAATTTGGGCGTGGCCTTTGATTCGCCATATCGCATTGAAGCGGGGGTAAAATATGTGCTTTCCCAGGCAGCAGCCGATGGGCATACCTACCTGCCCAAGGACGTGGTGGTGGAGCAGGCCTCGCTTTTGCTGGGAGTTGACAAGGGCTTGGTGGAAAACGCGGTGGCTGCCCTTGCCATTAAGCAGTCCATCTTTGTGGAGAACATAGAGGGTCAGACGGCGGTATATTTTGCACCCTTTTATTACGCCGAGGTGGGGGTGTGTAGGCGCCTTGTCGAGCTGTCCATGGTAGATGTAAGGCCGGCCGCCTTTGACATAGAGGGCATGCTAAGGAGGTTCCAAAAGGAGGAAGGCATGCTCCTCGCACTCAAGCAGCGTGAGGCCGTTATGGAAGCTCTGTCCAACGGTGTGACGGTCATAACGGGTGGGCCCGGCACCGGTAAAACCACTATTATAAACTGCATCATAAAGCTGATGGAGCAGCAGGGGATGACGGTGGTGCTAGCGGCTCCCACCGGCAGGGCGGCAAAGCGCATGACCGAAGCCACCGGCCGGGAAGCCAAAACGATACACAGGCTGCTGGAATACAGCTATGGCAAGGAAGGGCCTTATTTTCAAAAGGATGAGGACAATCCCATACTGGCCGACGCGGTGATAATAGATGAAGTATCTATGGTGGATATCCTGCTGATGAACCATCTCTTAAAGGCCATAGTGCCCGGCACGCGGTTGATATTGGTGGGGGACGTTGATCAGCTGCCATCGGTGGGGCCGGGTAACGTGCTTAAGGACATAATCGCAAGCGGGGTTATAAAGGTGGTGCGTTTAACAGAGATTTTCAGGCAGGCTCAGGAGAGCATGATAGTTCTCAACGCTCATAGGATCAACCAGGGCCTGATGCCTCAGCTCAACGTAAAAGGCAGCGATTTCTTCTTCGTCAGGCGTGAAACCCCGCAGCAGATATTGAATACCGTGCTTGAGCTCATATGTCGGAGGCTTCCCGCTTTCGCGTATTACAATCCGCTTAAGGACATACAGGTACTGGTACCCATGCGCAAGGGCGATATAGGGGTCAACAATTTAAATGTGGAATTGCAAAAGGTGCTCAATCCCCCATCACCAGACAAACAGGAGAAGCTGTTCCGCAATACCCTGTTCAGGGAAGGCGATAAAGTAATGCAGATCAGGAACAATTACCGCACTTCCTGGAAGAGGAAGGTTCACGGCATGGTGGTGGAGGAGGGGCAAGGGGTCTTCAACGGCGATATCGGCTACATCGCAGCCATAGACCACGAGGAGCAGAGCATGACCGTCATATTCGACGACGATAAGGAAGTGGTATACGATTTTTCGCAGCTTGACGAGCTGGAGCTTGCCTATGCCATATCCATTCACAAAAGCCAGGGCAGCGAATTTCCGGTAGCCATTATCCCGCTGGCGTGGGGGCCGCCCATGCTCATGACCCGTAATTTGCTCTATACGGCGGTGACCAGAGCTCGTGAGATGGTGGTAATAGTGGGTCGGGAACGGGCCATAGAGGCTATGGTGAGGAATGACTATGTCGAAAAGCGGTATTCCGGGCTTATGCATCACTTCAGGAAGCTGTTTGCGGTATCCGATTTTTCGATTGACAAGGGTTGAGTATTGTTGTGTTGCCTCCTAGATTGCTCGGAAGATAGGGTGGTATCATTGAATCTGTCTGCTATTAAGGAAGCCATCCTGGATATACTGTATCCCCAAAATATTGCCTGTATTCTCTGCCAGAAAAGGGCTAGTGATATAGATGACAAGGGGCTTTGCAGAGCGTGCGCCGATACCCTTCCTACCATTGCTCCGCCAGTATGCCAGAAGTGCGGCAGGCCCGTCGGGGAGGATGGTATATGCATTGACTGCGCATATGTGCGCTATCATTTCGAACAGGCCGTATCGGTGCTGCACTATACCCCCGAGATAAAGCGGCTGATACACCGTTTTAAGTACGACGGTATATCCTATCTCAGCCGTATCATGGGATGGTGGATGGCTCAGGCTTTTAAGCAGCGCTGCGGGTGGAAGGTAGATATCATCATGCCAGTGCCGCTGCATCCCAAGAGGCAGCGCCAGCGAGGGTTTAATCAGTCGGCATTGCTGGCCAGGGAGCTGGGAAGATACATAGGTGTGTCAGTCAACGAGGGAGTGCTCATTCGTAAGAAATACACTACCGCACAAGCAGGGCTCAATAAATTCCAGCGCATGCAGAATTTGCAGGGAGCCTTTGAAGTGCGGGAGATTGAGGCAGTGCGGGGCAAGACAATTCTGCTGGTAGACGATGTATTTACCACGGGCAGCACCGTTGATGAATGTAGCAAGGTGCTGATGCAGGCAAGGGCTCAAAGGGTGTACGTGCTTACCCTGGCTGTCGGCCGGTAGGCCACCCTTTTTGTATAAACGCTTTTTGTTTGAGGGGTGAAGCGCTGTGGATATTCGCAATTGCAAGCGGTGCAACAGGCTGTTTCAGTACAACGGCATAAAGTATTGTCCCAAATGCTTGATAGAGCTGGACGAGATGTACAAAAAGGTGAGGGACTATTTGTACGACCATCCCAATGCTACCATGGTTGAGGTTTCAGAAGCCACAGGGGTGGAGGAGAAGATCATACTTGAGTTTTTGCGCGAGGGGAGGCTGGAGCTTAAGGAGCCTTCGCCGGTGTTGACCTGCGAGCGGTGTGGCAAACCCATCACCACCGGCAGGATGTGCAAGGAATGCCTTGCAGTCTTTGAAAGGGGCTTGAAGAAAGGGCTCAGCGAATCTGTCAGGAAGGTTTCGGATTTAAAGCCCGACAGCCGAAGGATACACGTGGCTGATTATGTCATCAAGAGGAGAGAAACGGAATAGGATGGGTATAGGCCATAGCCTAGATGTGTTCATTGGGCAATAAATTCTATTTAAAAAGGGGAATGCAAAATTACCCCTAAATTTTTTACGCCCGTTTGTCGATAGTATATATGAATCCTGTTAAAGAGGTGAAGGGGTTTGAAGATCGATTCGACGCGCATTTCCCGGATATTGAATATATATACCGGGCAGGATCCACAAGTTCGCAGCGTAAAGAGCAGGAACGGCAAAGCCGATGAGGTAGTGCTGTCAAGAGAGGCCAAAGTTTTTCAGGAGGCTCTAAAAGCTGCCAGCTCGGAACCAGAGGTTCGCATGGACAAAGTAGAAGAGATAAGGGCGCGGATTCAAAGCGGCCAGTATAAGGTTGATAGCAGGAGCATCGCTTCAAAGATAATAGATGACTTGCTGAAATACGATAGGTGGCAATAGAAGCAAGCTACCCTATCAAGCGGCCGAAGAAAGGTTGTGTAAGGGATTGATGTTTTATGGAAGAGCTGCAAAAATTTGTTGACATATTGGAAAGGGAATGTCAGCTTTACGGGATATTGCTTGAGCTATCCAAAAAAAAGGTGCAGGTCATCGTAGATAACAACATAGCCGAGCTTGAAAAGATGGTAGAGATGGAGGAACAGCTCATATTTGAACTGAAGAGCCTTGAAGATGAGCGGGAAGATCTGGTATCCGACTTTGCACAGCGGAATGGCGTATCTTCAAAGGAAGTGACTGTTTCGTATCTTGTGTCTCAAGCGGAGGGCCAGGTAAAAGAGAAGCTGAAGCAGCTTCAGGAGCGGCTGTATGGCATAATAGAGGAGCAGAAGCAGATAAACCAGCTAAATGAGCGACTTATCAAAAATAATTTGGATTTTATCAACTTTTCCATAGGATTGATAACCGGGCGAAACCAGACGGGAGGCATATACAGCAAAACAGGGGAAACCACCGTTAAACGGGGAGGCAGCCTGATAGATAAGAAAGCATAGATCCGAAGGAGTGAGCCTCATGCGTCCTACTTTTTACGGTTTGGAAATTGCAAGGAAGGGATTGCACGTAAGTCAGGCAAATCTGGAGGTTACTGCGCACAACATTGCCAATGCCAATACAGAGGGATATACTCGCCAGCAGGTAGTACAAAAAGCCGTAGAGCCCAATGTAGGAATGGGGTTGTTCGCCTATGGCGGATATGCGGTGGTAGGCGGTGTTGATATACAGCAGGTACGCCAGATACGCGATGCGTATTTGGATATACAGTACCGCAAGGAAGTATTGTCCTTGGGCGAGTGGGAGGTAAAAAGGGATATACTCTCATACATAGAGGCCATATTCAACGAACCTTCCGACTCGGGGATAAACACGGTGCTCAACGAGTTTTTCAATGCTCTTCAGGCCTTGAGCCTGAATCCCGAGGACCCAACCACCCGGGCCACGGTGCAGCAGAAGGCCCTGGCCCTTACCGAGAACATAAGGAACGTCTATACCAAGCTGGAAGAGCTGCAGAGGGAGGCCAACCAGGCCATCATATCCTACGTGAGTGACATCAACGCCTATGCACAAGAGATCGCCGCGCTAAATGAACAGATATACAAATTTGAAATTACCGGTAAGCCGGCCAACGACTTGCGCGACCAGCGCAACCTTCTGGTGGACAAGTTGGCGAAAATCGTACAGGTATCGGTGTACGAGGATGCCAATGGGCGCTTCAGGGTAGACATTGCGGGGCAGACGCTGGTCTACCACACAAAGGCATATCTGCTTGATACGGTAAAGAGGAGTAGCAGCGTAGAGGATGGGAAGTATCCCAAAAACAATTACATTGATGTGGATGACCTGGTGGAAGTTGTATGGAAGGATACCGGCGAAAAGGTTAACATAACAGGCGGTATTTTGAAGGGCTACATCGACATGCGGGATGGCATAGGGGGCAAGGAACAGCCATTGCCCGGGGTTCCCGAGGAGCTTTCTGGCACTACTCCGACTGCCGGGCAGTTTAAGCCCGCACCCAACCAGAACACCGAATACGGAATACCCTATTACATGCGCATGTGGAACCTGTTTGCCCATACGCTTATGATTACTTTTAATGAAATCCATAGTCAGGGTTATGCATTGGTGGTGGATGAGGAGACGGGAGGGCTGAGGACGGGTATAGACTTTTTCTCCGATGGGAGCGGAAGCTATGACCCTACCGACCTTTCCAGGCCCATAGCCAAGTATATAACCATATCGGATGATATAAGGAACGACTGGAACAATATCGCGGCGATTTATCTGGATAAAAATGATATAGACGACCTGTCCAAATATTTTGGAGAAGATGTGGATGAGAGTGTGCTTGCTACCTATGCAAAAGGCAACAACAAGAACATATTGAGGCTTCTCGAGTTAAGGTATAAAACTTATGTACCCGAATGCGATAATATGGACAACTTTACCAAGGCCCTTATATCCACGCTGGGCGTAGCCAGTCGTCAGGCTGCCCATATGGCCGATAATCAGGAGATGCTGGTCAACGAGATGGACAAGCGGCGCCAGTCAGTATCGGGCGTATCGCTGGATGAGGAGATGGCCAACATGGTGCGCTTCCAGCATGCCTATAATGCGTCAGCCAGGATACTCACCGCCATCGACGAGATGCTGGATGTGCTTATAAACAGAATGGGCGTGGTGGGAAGATAGGCCAAATGAGTAGGGTAATCTATATGTTGTTATAGTCGTGTATTGGATAACGTTTAAGGTGAATTTCCATTTTTAGATAATTAGTTACCCCTCGAATTTGTCATAAACTGTTGTTGTGAAATTAGAGATCTATTGTAGTAAAGTCGTTAAAATTTCAAATGTACTTAAGAGAGATTCAATAAAAATGAAGAAAAAGGTGGTTTGAAAGATGCGCGTAACCAACGGAATGCTTATTACAAACATGATGCGGGACTATGCTAAAAATATGCGCAAGCTCGAAAAACTGCAGAGTCAGCTTTCATCCGGCAAGAGGATTTTAAAGCCCTCGGATGACCCGGTGGCGGTATCCAAATCGCTCAAGCTGAGAGCCGACCTTGCTTACAACCAGCAGTATGTGAGCAATGCCGACAACGCTATATCATGGCTTGAAGCCACCGAGTCAGCACTTAAAGACCTGGGGGAGGTGCTTCACAGGGCAAGGGAACTGGCGGTCCAGGCCAGCAACGGAACACTTGCTCTTGAGGACAGGTTGGCTATAGCCGATGAAATTGAGCAGCTCCAGGCACATGTGGTGCAGGTGGGCAATGCCACCTATGCGGGGCGATACATATTTGCAGGCTATAGAACTGATGAGCCACCATTTGAGGTTGTGCAGCAGGGGGATGGTACTCTGAAGCTGGATTATAAGGGCAACAAAGGTAAAATAGCCTTTGAGATAGGTGTTGGCAACCGCATAGAGGTGAACGTTGTAGGTGGCGATGGCGGTGCTGAGATAGATAAGATTTATGATGTGCTTGAAAGGTTTAAAAACGATCTAAGGAACGGCGCAGGGGATAACCTGGATAGTTACATAGGCGAGATAGACCAGCGTATGGACCAAATATTATCCCAGCGCTCGGCGGTGGGTGCCAAGGTTAACCGCCTTGAGCTGATTCGTGCCAGGCTAAAGGAGGAGGAACTGAACTTTACAAACCTGCTCTCGCAGAATGAGGACATGGATATAGCGGAAGTCATAGTGCGGCTTAAAGAGGCTGAGAACGTGTACAGGGCATCGCTGGCAGCAGGTGCACGCATCATCATGCCGACGCTCGTAGACTTTTTGAGTTAGGAGTGAGTATTTTTGCAACTGCGCATTACCACTACACCGGCTCTTATAGGGATACGTACACAGCCAGCTAAGGTGGAGATGGAAAGTCCCCGACCTCTATTGGAGATGAGATGGCAGAAGCCGCAGCTTAATATAGAGGTTGAACCCGTGAGGGTACACATTGACCAGTACGAATGCTTTGCAGAGCTGGGGTATAAGAACTTTCTTGACCTTGCGCGGGCCGAGGCACAAAGAGGATACCAAAGGGTGTTGGAATATATAGCCCAGACCGCTCAGGACGGTGATAGGCTTGCCGCCATAGAATTGGGCGGAAACCCCATAGCTGATATTGCCGAGGAGAGGTCTTACGATGTACCCGATGGAGAGCCTATAACGCTACCAATCCCCAAACCCAGGTTTTACGTAATAGGTGGCGTCAGTATTGACTTTCATCCAGGTAAAATCCATTTCAATGCCATTGTAAGCCCTGTTAGGTTTAAGGTTGCGCCCCATAGAGTGGATATTTATTTAAGGCAGTATCCTAGCATTACGATAGAATACGTGGGGCATCATATCGACAGGAGGGTATAAAATTGATTATCAAGTCCAAACATTTTGGCTATATAGAGATACCAGAGGAGGAAATCATACGTTTCCCGTACGGACTTTACGGTTTCGAGGATATAAAGGAGTACGTACTGCTGGGCAAGGTGGGGGATGACAATCCTTTTATGTGGCTTCATGCGGTACACAATCCCGACGTATGCTTTGTGGTGATAGATCCGCTGGTGTTTAGAAAGGACTATTCGCCTTCGATAAACGAGGAGGTTTTGCATAAGCTCGAAGTCGAGGATCCAAGCGATATACGCTTTTTATCCATAGTCGTCATACCCCAGGACATATCCAAGATGACGGCAAACCTGCAGGGACCCATAGTGATAAACGCCAAGAAGAACATCGCGATGCAGGTGATACTGGACGATGATAAGTACACCACCAGGCACTACATACTGGAGGAGATGAAAAAAGGAGCATGAAGGGAATTTGCCCCCGCCGGATTGAGGAGCTCGAAGGGGGAAATCGGTATTAATCCAAATTATGAGGTGAAGATATGCTGGTTTTAAGTCGAAAGGTAGGCCAATCAGTTTTGATTGGCCATAACATAGAGGTGAAAATAATCGAGGTACAGGGGGAACAGGTCAGGATAGGGATAAATGCTCCGAGAGATGTGACCATCTTGAGGAAGGAACTCATGGATGAGATAAGGCAGACAAACCGTGAGGCGGTGGTGGACAATTCCCGCGTTTCTCTTGAGGAACTAGGGAGGGTATTTAAAGAAAAGGAGAGGGAGGAAGAGAGTTGAAAGTGAAAGGATTATGTAGGGGAGTTATGGGATAGATTTACTACACAAGTAGTCAATAAGTCCTAAAGAACATATAAAAATTTTTGTTAAACCCCTAAAGTTTGTCTATGAGGTTGTCGATATATATTGGTGAAAGCAAATGAGAGCCTTATCCTTTGCAGCGGCCGGGCAAGGGATGGGCTTTAAAAGAAAATGTGCCGAAAAGGACTTCGGCGAAAATAAAAATTCAGGGAGGAATGAGATATGAGGATTAATCACAACATTACCGCTCTTAATGCGTACAGGCAGCTGAGCATAAACAATACTGGTGTTCAAAAATCTTTGGAGAAGTTGGCCTCCGGTATGAGGATCAACCGCGCTGGGGATGACGCAGCGGGGCTGGCCATCAGCGAGAAGATGAGAGGCCAGATCAGAGGCCTTAACATGGCAATCAAGAATGCACAGGATGCTATTTCGCTAATTCAAACTGCAGAGGGTGCTTTAAATGAGACCCATGCTATACTGCAGAGAATGAGAGAGCTAGCTGTACAGGCTGCAAATGATACTAATACTGATGTTGACCGTGCAGCTCTTCAAAATGAGATAACCCAGTTAATTGAGGAACTTGATCGAATTGCCCAAGACACCGAGTTTAACACTCAAACATTGTTGGACGGTACCTTTAAGAGTAAAGTGTTCCATATTGGTGCTAATCAGGGGCAAAGCATTACTCTGGAGATTGATTCGATGGCTGCTGCCGATCTAGGTGTTGATAGTGTCGATATAAGCACTCAGGAGGGCGCTGACAGTGCTATTAATACAATTGATGGTGCAATAAAGACGGTATCCGATGAACGGGCTAAGTTAGGTGCATTACAGAATCGCCTCGAGCATACCATCAACAACCTTGAGGTAGCCGCAGAGAACCTGACAGCAGCTGAGTCCCGCATCCGCGACGTGGATATGGCGAAGGAAATGATGGAGTTCACCAAGCAGACCATACTGCAGCAGGCTGCAACGGCCATGCTTGCACAGGCCAACCAGCTGCCTCAGGC
>NZ_VSCO01000067.1:0-9637 GCF_047459465.1 Caldicoprobacter sp.
GCCTGGATGACCGGCCCTACAACCGTTACAATGGGCTCATTGGGAAATATGGGCGTACCCTCAGGAATTGCCCATACATCACACTCAAACTTGAAGTTTTCAAGGTACTTTAAGAACTCTTCGTTGAACATCTTCTTGCTGCGCAGGTACTCTATATCCTCCTCGGTAAAGCGCAGATTCTTTAAATATTCGATCAACTGTTCAACTCCCGCCATGATGGCAAAGCCACCGCCATCAGGCACTTTCCTGAAAAACATGTCAAAATAAGCTATGGTGTCCTTAAGCCCATGCTCAAAATAGCCGTTGGACATGGTAAGCTCATAAAAATCGGTGAGCATAGTGAGGTTCTTCTTTTCCTTCCAATCAATCCTAACCAATTCCTTCATCTCCTAGCACCTAAACTTTTATAAGATCATCGCACACCCATTCAATGAGGCGAAACGATGCCTCACGAATGTTCATATAAAATCTACACGACAACACTGCAATCCCATTGGGGATTGAATCTATACAGTTTTTCTTCACCGGCCCATGGCCTATTTTCATTATCCGTAGCTTCTATTACCATACCCGTTCTCAAAATTTCATCCCTAAACCAGTCCATTGCAAGCTTTTGGCCAGATATAGCTTCATAAACCCCTTTTAACTGCTCCATTGTAAAGCAAGCAGGCATCATACTTAAAGCCACAGGGGTAACCCATATCTTTCTTCTGAGTTGCAAAAGCCCGTAGGTAATTATCACGGCATGATCAAAAGCAATGCCCTCCGCTTCCAGCAGCTTGTACTCCCGCTTCACTACCCCGTTTTCTACCCTCTTTATGGCTTTGACTATACCATACAGCTGTTGATGATCATCAGAAAGGGTAAGTCTGAAATCTGTCTCCAGAGTAGAACCGTTTGAAGCAACAGCCTTCTTTTCATCCACAACCTCAAGGTTTGCCCTAAACCATTTAGCATCGCTGGCATCATCTCCGGCACTCACTTTCAATTTTGAGCCGTCAACCAAAGCCATGTAAGTGATGCTAACCACATGGGTGCGGGGGTCACGCCCCGGTGCACCCCAGGTATAAAGCTGCTCAAGGTAGACTTCATCTATACCGGTTTCTTCTTTGAGCTCCCGCAATGCCGCATCTTCCGGGGCTTCGTTACGGGTGACAAATCCCCCTGGGAGGGCCCACCTGCCTATAAATGGATGATCCCCCCTCTTTATCATCAGCACCTCTACATGTTTGGAAGACGTTGCGGAGGCACAGAGCTTTTCATCGTCTCGTACGGTAAATAGAAGCATATCCACCGTAAGTGCAGGATTGCTTGTAGCATATTTATCAGGATCATACTGCTTTAAAAACTCCTCTTCGGTCAAGCCTTGGGCGTTGACCATCTTGTCCGACATAACTTCTCAGCTCCTCAGTATTTTATACAACCTAATTTATCATCTTAAGGATAGTACTCATACATTTTTTTGTCAAGTTATTGTACGCTGCTGCACCCAATAATGTTACGCTTTTCATTTGGCCTCTTTTTATGTGGTTTAATAAAGGCTCAATGAAAAAGCAGCCCATTACACACCCCAAACCGCAAGCTGATTTTTAAAGATAATTATCATGTCTTTTAAAGCATCACAAAACTCGCTTAACACCTCTTATAAAACGGTATACGCTGTCGAGCATTTCATCTCTGCTGGCTGCCTTCTCTATCAGCGATACTATGGCGCTACCTATGATTATGCCGTCACAGTAGTCCTTAAGCTGCGATGCCATGTCCGGGTTTGATATACCAAACCCTATGGCTTTGGGCATATCTGTATATCTTGACACCTCTTCCATATAGTCCTTTATGTTGGTTTGAATCTCGTCCCTTTCCCCGGTAACACCGGTTGTGGAAACGCAGTACACAAACCCGCCTGCGTTTTCAACAATCTTCGGGATTCGCTGATGGGATGTAGGCGCAACGAGTGGGATAAGGTGTATGCCGTATTGTTTTGTTATGTCAAAAACCTCTCCCCTCTCCTCCAAAGGCAGGTCAGGAATTATAATTCCATCTATGCCAACATCGTGTGCTTCTTTCACAAACCTATCTATACCGTATTTAAATACCGAGTTATAATAGACCAGGTATATCAGAGGAATCTGTGTGGCCTGCCTGACTGACCTTACCATGTTCATTATATCGGCTATTTTTATGCCATTATTGAGCGCCCTCGCCGAGGCCCTCTGAATGACCGGCCCATCAGCCAGAGGGTCGGAATAGGGTATGCCCAGCTCGATGATATCCGCCCCCGCCTTTTCCATTTCAATGATCAAGTCGGCAGTGGCACCAAGATTAGGATCCCCGGCTGTGATGTAGGTAATAAGCGCTTTGCTGCCTTTCTCCCGCAAATCATTGAACACCATATCAATCCTGTTCATAGTCAAGTCCATCATGTTCATACTTCCACCTCCGGCAAGCTTGCAACTGTCTCAACATCTTTATCTCCCCTGCCTGATAGATTTACGATCACTATTTTATCTTTCGGTAGCTGTGGAACCAGCTTCAATGCATAGGCCACTGCATGGGCGCTTTCCAGAGCCGGAATTATCCCCTCTGTTCTGGATAGCTCCACAAAAGCCTCCACTGCTTCCCTATCTGTCACGGCGACATATTCGGCCCTCCCGATTTCCTTGTAATACGCGTGCTCTGGGCCTACCCCCGGATAGTCAAGCCCTGCCGAAATGGAATGTACGGGCATGACCTGCCCTTCGCTGTCCTGAAGGAGCAATGTCTTCATGCCGTGCAGCACGCCCACGCTCCCCTTTGCCATTGTAGCCGCGTGCTTTCCGGTCTCCAATCCCAATCCCGCGGCTTCAACGCCAATCAGCTTTACTTGCTTATCGTGATAAAAGGGATGAAATATGCCCATCGCATTGCTTCCACCCCCTACACAGGCAATGACATAATCCGGCAACCTCCCTTCCTTTTCCAATATCTGTGCCCTGGCCTCTTCCCCTATCACCTTTTGAAACTCCCTTACGATGGTTGGATAAGGATGAGGCCCCACCACCGAACCCATCACATAAAATGTGTCCTCTATTCTGGTTACCCAGTCCCTTATGGCTTCGTTGACGGCATCCTTTAAAGTGCCGGTACCCGATTCTACGCTGTGTACCTTGGCCCCAAGAAGCCGCATTCTAAACACGTTTAAAGCCTGCCTCCTTACATCTTCTTTGCCCATGAAGATCTCGCACTGCATGCCAAACATAGCAGCACCGGTGGCGGTAGCTACACCGTGCTGGCCGGCCCCAGTTTCGGCTATCACCCTCTTTTTCCCCATTCGTTTGGCCAGGAGTATCTGTCCCAAAACGTTGTTGATCTTGTGTGCCCCCGTGTGATTCAAATCCTCACGCTTTAGGTACACCTTGGCCCCGCTCAATTTCTCGGTAAGGTTTTGTGCAAAATACAGCGGAGTGGGCCGCCCCGCATATTCCCTTAGGTAATAGCGGTACTCCTGCATGAAATCCTCATCCTGTATGGCAGCGTTGAATTCCTTTTCAAGCTCGATCAACGCATTCATTACCGTTTCGGGCACATACTGACCCCCAAATATGCCAAATCTACCTGTTATGCTTTTCAAAGCTCCTCACCCTTTCTACAAATTCTTTCATCTTTTTGTAGTCCTTAAATCCGCCAGTTTCCACGCCGCTACTGACGTCCACAGCATACGGCTTTACTCTAGCTATGGCTGAACACACGTTGTGTGAATTAAGCCCTCCTGCCAAAATAAGCTTACTATTAAACGACACGCCTTCTAATAAACCCCAGTCAAACGTTTGGCCCGTTCCTCCATACCTTCCCTGCACCGCCGCATCCAACAGTATGCCATCCACCCGGTATTCGCCAGCCCGTACCAAACCATCTTCGCCTTTTACCCGTATGGCCTTCCACACCTCAACGCCGTACACGGCATATGCGGCGACCTCGTCAGGGGTTTCATCCCCGTGAAGCTGAACCACATCTAGGCCTAAAGCGCTGCAAGCCTCTTTTATAAATTCCCGGCTTTGGTTAACAAACACCCCCACTTTTCTTATGCCTTTATCCAGCCGGGCAATCAGCCTTTCGGCGTGCTGCAAATCCACCCTTCTGGGACTTTTCGCAAACACAAACCCCGCATAATCAACTTTTAACTCGTTGACGTAATCAATGTCCTGATACCTCTTAAGGCCGCATATCTTTATCTTAACCACCTTAAGGTCCACCTCCCCAAATGCCCCCTAGAGTACCTTATTCAAGAGCACCTATTTATTATTGGCCATTAAAAGCCCCTATGGTGTCTGCCACGCCGTCGACTTTAAACCT
This sequence comes from Caldicoprobacter sp., assembly GCF_047459465.1. Lineage (NCBI taxonomy): Bacteria > Bacillati > Bacillota > Clostridia > Caldicoprobacterales > Caldicoprobacteraceae > Caldicoprobacter > Caldicoprobacter sp. The sequence goes on from NZ_VSCO01000067.1 coordinate 4,333, forward strand.
AGCCTACAGTAAACGTCCCGCTATCCATCGCATTATAAATGTTGAGCATCCTTAAAGAGGATCGTCATACAATCATCCCCTTAAACCTCCTGAGAGTCCCTACCACGTCGCTGGCCGTCATCAAGGTTTCGCCTATCAAAAAGGCATCCACCCCCATGGACTTAAGGCGCCTTATATCCTCACCCGACTTTATGCCGCTTTCCGACACCTTCACAGTATGCCTGGGGATTATCTTTATGAGCCTTTCGGTGGTATCAAGGCTTACTTTGAAACTCTTAAGGTCCCGGTTGTTTATGCCTATCATTTCTACACCGCAATCCAGCGCAATTTCAAGCTCACTCTCGTCGTGGACCTCCACCAGGCATTCCAGCCCCAGGGATTTTGCCAGGCTGTAAAACTCCTTCAAACGCTTCCCCAAGACAGCCACTATGAGCAGGACGGCATCGGCTCCCAGCGCCTTTGACTGATACAACTGATATGGGTCTACTATAAAATCCTTTCTAAGTACGGGACAGGAGACCGCCTGTTTGACCTGCTGCAGGAAAGCATCGCACCCCATAAAGTACTTATCCTCGGTCAAAACCGAGATAGCATCCGCCCCGCCCTCCTGATACATCCTGGCAACATCAACTGGCACTATATCCTCCCTTATAACGCCTCTGGAGGGGGATGCCCGCTTTATCTCGGCAATAATCTTTACTTCATCTTGACTCCCACAGCTGCTCTGGCGCAGCGCTTTAGCAAAATTTCTGTGTGGAGGCGCAAGTTGTATCTCCTTTTCCAGCACTTTTAACGGCTTCTTTCGCTTTTGCTCCTCCACGCACTTTTTCTTGTAAGCCACTATCTCGTCAAGAAACATGGCCCACCTCCCTGCTCACCCTTATAAATTCTTTTAATTTTTCATATGCCGCGCCTGAATCGATCAGATACGTGGCTTTTTCAAGCCCTTCCCTTATGCTCTCGGCGGCATTGCCGACATACAGCGCAGCGGCAGCATTCAACAGGACTATATCCCGTGCCGGCCCTCTTTCACCTTTTAATATCCTCATTATCAACTCAGCGTTGTGTTTTGCATCACCACCTGCAATGTCTTGTAGCCTCGCATAAGGGATACCATATTCAGCTGGGTCTATCTCATAATCGATTATTTCTCCGCCCTTAATCTCGCTCACAATTGTCCTTGTGGTGGTGGTAATTTCATCAAGCCCATCCATGCCATGCACCACCAGTGCCCTTTGAGTACCCAGGTTCTTGAGCACCTCCGCCAGGCTGTGCACCAGCCGCCTGTCATACACCCCTAAGACTTGACCCTTAACGCCAGCAGGGTTGGTGAGCGGCCCCAGTATGTTAAAGATAGTTCTTACCCCCAGCTCTCTCCGTGGCCCAACTACATTCTTCATGGACACATGGTAATGGGGAGCAAACAGGAAGCCTATGTGCGTTCTTTTGATGCACTCCACTACCATCTCAGGCGACATCTCAATCTTGACGCCCAAAGCCTCAAGCACATCGGCGCTTCCGCTTTTGCTGGACACCGCCCTGTTGCCGTGCTTTGCCACCTTCACCCCGGCAGCCGCAGCGATAATTGCCACAGCCGTTGATATGTTAAAAGTTCTGCCGCCATCCCCCCCGGTGCCGCAGGTATCTATTGCATAGTCATCTAGCTCCACTCTTTTAGCCTTAAGCCTCATGGAAACGGCGCATCCGGTTATCTCGGGAATGGTCTCCCCCTTCATGCGCAGCGCCACCAGGAAAGCGCCTATCTGCGACGGCGTAGCGTTGCCATCCATTATATCGTCCATGGCCAACGCCGCCTCCTGCTGAGTCAAATGCTCGCCCGACACTATCTTTTTCAGCGCTTCACTCAACACCTATAATCCCTCCCATGAAATTCCTCAATATTTTCTTTCCATGCTCTGTTAAAATAGACTCAGGGTGGAACTGTATGCCGTATACTGGCAGGCTTCTGTGGCTCACCGCCATAATGGTGCCGTCCGGCGTACGGGCCGTAACCTCCAGCTCCGGCGGTAGGCTCTTCTCATCCAGCACCAGGGAATGATACCTGGTTGCGCGTATGGGATTTTTTACGCCGCACAGTATACCTTTCCCGTTGTGTATCACCATGGAGGTCTTACCGTGCAGTATTCTATCGGCGCGCACCACTTTGGTACCGTAAGCATATCCTATGGCCTGATGCCCCAAGCAAATGCCGAGAAGGGGAATCTGGCCATTAAGCTTTCTTATAAGCTCTACGCATATGCCGGCATCTTCAGGTCTGCCCGGCCCCGGCGACAGCACTATCCTCTTGGCCCCTGAATCTATAACCTGCTCCACCGTCACCTCGTCGTTTCTGACCACTTCTACATGGGGATAGATTTCGCCAATGTACTGGTACAAATTGTAGGTGAACGAGTCATAGTTATCGATCAAAATCACCATCTCAGAGCACCTCCTTAAGTGCCATAGCCTTGTTGAGCGTCTCCTGGTATTCAAGTTCGGGAACAGAATCGTATACAATCCCTGCACCTGCCTGGATATACGCCTTTTGACCTTTGAAAACAATTGTCCTTATGGCTATACACATATCCATATTGCCCGTATAAGCAAAGTATCCAACCGCCCCCGCATATATGCCTCGCCTTGTATTCTCCAGCTCATCGATTATCTCCATGGCCCTTATCTTGGGGGCGCCTGATACTGTGCCGGCCGGTAAGCAGGCCACCAGGGCATCAAAGCAATCCTTGTCATCCTTGAGCCGACCCGACACGGTGGAGACTATATGCATAACATGCGAATACATATCCACACCTAGAAATCTGTCAACTTTTACCGAACCAAATTCGCTCACCTTGCCGATATCGTTTCTGCCCAGGTCCACCAGCATTACGTGTTCGGCCCGCTCTTTCTCATCCGCAAGAAGCTCCTCCTTTAATCTCTCGTCTTCCTCATTTGTCCTGCCCCTTGGCCTAGTGCCAGCTATAGGGTTGGTCTTTACCGTTCGTCCCTCAACGCTCACCAGGCTTTCTGGGGATGAACCAACGATTTGGAAATCTTCAAAGTCTATATAAAACATATACGGTGAAGGATTGAGAAAGCGCAGCTTTCTATAAGCGTCAAATGGCCTGGTATGAGTGATTACAGTCAGTCTCTGGGATAGAACCACCTGAAACACATCCCCGGCGGCTATATACTCTTTTGCTCTTTGGACAATTCCGCAAAAGCTCTCCTTATCGTAATTGGAATAAATGTCCTCCAGGCCGCTTGTCATATCAAGTGGATGAATCTCTTCCATTTTGATAATTTCATCTTTCATCCAGATCAATCTATCTACAACATCGCTGTATTCTACCTCGTCCTCCGGCAATACGTTGCAGATAATGGATACAATGTGATAAAAGTGGTCGTACACTATGATATCTTTGTAGAACATCAGATAAGCCTCTGGCACCTGAATTAAATCCGGATTTTTGTCGGGGAGCTTTTCGTACTGCCTCACCACGTCATAGCCCACATACCCCACCGCGCCCCCTGCAAAAGGAGGTAGTTCCACCCCCGATGCCGTGCCGTATCGGCTTATGTGCTTTTTTACCTCGTCAAGAACTTTACCGGTGACAATCTCGGTTTTGCCATCTTTCTCTATAAATACCTGGTCTCCATAGCTGCTAATCATCATGTAAGGGTTACAGCCCAGGAAGGAGTATCTGCCCCAGTTCTTGCCGCTTTCCACGCTTTCAAGCAGAAATTTTTTCTTACCCTTTAAACTGTAAAACAAGCCAATTGGAGTAAGCTCATCGGCATTCAGTTTCAACACCATGGGTACAACGCCGCCTTTTTCCCTCAATTTTCTAAACTCCGGTTCACTAGGAAATATCATTTTTGCTCACTCCTTTCGTTATTGAGTTAAATTTTTAAATAAAATGCTGTTCAAAAGCTTATAATGTCTCCTGCGAAGCCTGTGAAAGGCTAATGATGTCTAAATGTTTTGCCAAACATCTAAATGGTGCAAACCGAAAAATATTTATTTAAAGCAGTACATAAAAACAAAATCTTCAGCACAATAAGTGCAACCAATCTGTGTAAACAAAATCTTCAGCAAGTTGATTTTAAGCCAACTCAAAGAAATATAACGAAAAAAGGGTACCTCATCCACATGGGACGAGGTACCCCTCGCGGTGCCACCCAATTTCGGCCGGATTAGATGGCGGTTATATCAAAAAAGGCATTTCACCCTTTAGGGCGAAATGCCTGAGCACTCCGCTAGCCACCTAAACGCAGCCATCTCGTTCCAGGTACAGAAGCTTGCGCTTCGATACCCTGTCCTTTTAACGGTGGACTACCGGTTCATGCTACTTGAAGTTCGCACAACTTCTCCCGGGCCCATTCAACGGCACCCATCGGTACCGGGATCCCACCATCCCCGGCTCTCTGTGACCTGGCCATGCCGCCTACTCTTCCCGTTCATCGAATTTGGCTGTTTCTATGTTTTAATATTTTACATTAATAATATAAAGAAAGTTGATATATGTCAAGGGGTTAACAAGAGATTTCTCACAAAATTTTCTTCGCTTATGTTAGACCTTCAATTCGGCCAAGTTAACCGCTAAAACGTCTTAAACAAGATTCAGTACGAAAATTTTGTGCAAACAAGTGCAATGAAAATGTATAAATTTACCAATAATTGATATACCAATAATTACATGAAGGGTAATAGCCACCTTTGTCGAAATAGTTACTTATCACAAAAAAATAAACGAAAAGTGGTATTACCCTATGGGTAGAATAACATTTTCAGCTACTGATTGCAATACCAATGAGACTATTTCGGTGTGGCTGGCTTCAGTACTACAGTTTGCTCTCAATATTGGCTTTTTCAAACCTTTTGAAACTTTTAAACTCAACATGAAGAAGGTTCGCTATACCGTTACTCAGAAATTGTTTACCCTTATAGCTTCTATTATTATGGGATGTGAATATACCAAAGATATCAATGAAGTATTAGGCCTAGAAAGTGTGGCTGCTAATATGCTTTCTATGGAGCGATTTCCTGACCAATCGCAGATAAACAGATTGTTGACTCGTACTGATGAAGAAAGTGTAACCCAGCTTAGGAATATTCATAACCAGCTGTTTACGGAGCATAGTCACTCTATACATTCTCCTGAGCCAGTGGTAATAGATATTGATCAATCTGGTTTGTTGGCCAGCGGGAAGACCTATGAGTTTGCTAGCAAGGGTTATTTTCCCAATAAAGCAGGTAAAAAAGGTTATCAGCTGTCGGTGGCTTTTGCAGGAGAACATTCGGAGA
>NZ_VSCO01000213.1:0-1985 GCF_047459465.1 Caldicoprobacter sp.
CTTCTTTGTTGCTTTTACGATGCCCTTTGAAACCAGCCTTCTTAAAAATGTGTGGATGGTTTTCGGATCCCAACCGGTATCAGCCAATGCTTTGACTATATCCGAAGAAAAAATTGGATTATTATCCCACAGTACCTGCATTATTTTCAGTTCCGAATCGGATATTTTCACCTTTTTCACCGTTCACACCCCCGATGTCCTATCATTACACCATATCACGTATTACAATAGTAATACGCCGTAACAATATATTACTATTGTAATACCGATTTGTCAATAAAAGAAAGGCCCAAATGGCTATGTTAAAAAAATTTGGACAAAACCTCATAAAAAAATACAAAACCCGGTGAACATGTGATAAAATATTTGACGATAAAGACATACTCAAAATCTCCCCCTAATATAATTAATATCAAGAGATTGGTTGGGGGGGAGAATATGTTGAATAGAAAGAGCGCTGCCTTGATAGCAATTGTTGTTGCTTTGATGCTTTTATTTACGGTGGGCTGTAACGCGGTAAAGACCAAAGAAGAATTTGAAGGGGAGCTGCCGCAAGGTTTTGAATCAGGTGAAGGCGCCGAAGACCTTGGAGATGCCGAGGATGAAAACCTGCGTGAGACCGTCGTATATTATCAAAATGAAGCGGGATATCTGGTGCCAGTAATGCGCAAAATACCCTGGGAAGAGGGTATAGCTAAGGCCACTTTGAGGATGACGATAGATAGCCCTGAAATACAGCAGGACCTTATGGTTATGGGGCTTAAGGCATTGCTGCCTGCGGGTACCAAGATAAGGGGTATGTCCATAAAGGATGGACTGGCAAAGCTGGACTTGAGTAAAGAGGCTATGGAATGCGAAAACGCAGTGGCTGAACATAACATGATCCAGGGAGTAGCTTTGACCCTGGCCGAGTTTGAGACTATTGACCGGGTCCAATTCATGTTTGAGGGGAAGATCGTTGACCGGCTGAAATATGGAACCGATGTGAGCAAGCCCATTGAACCTCAGGACATAAATCTCGAGATGGGGTCCAATGCCGGCATTGATGGCGCAAAGGTTACCGTGTTTTTCCATTGCAATCCCGATGCTGTTTACGATTATATTGTGCCGGTTACCAGAATAGTTCCGACTGACAGCGTATCTATCGAGACGGCCATCCAAGAGATTTTAAATGGACCCAGCGATGACAGCCTGAGCATGGATATACCCGCAGGGACAAGATTGCTGGGGGTTGAGACGGAGAACGGTGTGGTTTCCATAAACTTCAGCGAAGAATTTGGGTATATAGCCCATTTGCCTCAAAGCGAGCCTCTGGTACTCAGATCCATAATAATGACGGCGAAGCAGTTCCCAGGAGTGGAAGAGGTAAGAATATTAATCGAGGGCAAAGAATATGAAGGCGGTGAGGTAAGCGTCTCTGCGTTTGCAAATGAATATTGATGAAAGGCAGCATGATGAGTTCTAGCTTTTAGAGCAATCATAAACATAGGAGGAATCTTGATGAGCAGGATAGACGGAAGAAAAAATGACGAATTGAGGCCTGTTAAGATGACTACCAATTACATAAAAAATGCCAACGGTTCTGTCTTCATCGAGATAGGTAATACGCGGGTGATATGCACTGCTACTGTCGAAGATAAGGTGCCGCCGTTTTTAAAGGGCACCGGCAAAGGCTGGATTACGGCCGAGTATGGCATGATTCCGGCTGCTACCCAGCTTAGAAAAGCGCGGGAGGTTACCCGGGGTAGGCCTGAAGGCCGCACCCAGGAGATTCAAAGGCTTATAGGCCGTTCGTTGCGTTCCGTCATCAATGGCGAATTGCTGGGAGAAAGGACTATATGGATAGACTGCGATGTCATTCAGGCCGATGGTGGGACCAGGACGGCTTCCATAACCGGCGGGTTTGTGGCGCTGGTATACTGTATAAAGTCTCTGCTGGATCAGGGGCTTATCGAAAAAAGCCCTGTTACCAGTTATGCTGCCGC
>NZ_VSCO01000068.1:0-9565 GCF_047459465.1 Caldicoprobacter sp.
TCCATAAACCTCTTATCCCACTTATCCACAAGATACCCTCCTCAAACGATTCCTAAAATATATTCTACTTACAACTATTTGGCATTTCAACTTCAGTCCAAAGATATTTGTGATTTTTTGTCAGGTTGTGCAAGTAAGTCCAAGGGTGCGGTATTGAAAAGACAGAGTTAGGCGGTATAGGATATATAGTCCTCATGGGAAAATTTAAAAATCATATCTATTTTTAGATATAACAAGCAAAAAGATGATTTGTTGCTTTATTTTCCAAATTCCAAACTATTTAACCAAAATTCATTTACAACAGTATTTGCCATACCCCTATCTTTTATATAAACTATTTACTGTGATTAGCACTCACCGACGATGAGTGCTAATATAATGTAGAAACTATAGCGATGGTTAATAAAAACATAACTAAAGGAGGGTAACGCTATGAAATTAAGACCCTTGGGCGATAGGGTTGTAATCAAAGCCTTGGAGAGCGAAGAAACCACAAAGGGCGGTATCGTGTTGCCCAGTTCTGCAAAAGAGAAGCCTCAGATGGCTGAGGTGATTGCTGTAGGTCCTGGTGGTATGGTTGACGGCAAAGAGATCAAAATGGAGGTAAAGGTAGGCGACAAGGTCATCTATTCCAAATATGCCGGAACCGAAGTAAAGCTGGACGATGAAGAATACATAATCGTTCGTCAAAGCGATATATTGGCAGTAGTTGAATAAAAAATGATAAGGAGGAGGTAATACATATGGCCAAACAGCTTGTATACGGCGAAGAAGCCAGAAGAGCGATAGAGCGCGGCGTTAACAAATTGGCCGATACCGTAAAGATTACCTTGGGCCCCAAAGGGCGTAACGTGGTACTGGAGAAAAAGTACGGCTCTCCGCAGATCGTGAACGACGGCGTAACCATCGCCAAGGAAATTGAGCTGGAAGATCCATATGAGAATATGGGCGCCCAGCTGGTCAGGGAGGTAGCCAGCAAGACAAACGATGTGGCTGGTGACGGTACCACCACAGCAACGGTTCTAGCGCAAGCCATCATCCGCGAAGGGCTAAAGAATGTAGCAGCTGGAGCTAACCCAATGTTGATAAAGAGAGGCATTCAAAGAGCAGTAGATGCGGCCGTTGAAGGCCTCAAAAAGCTGAGCAAACCCATTGAGAGTAAAGAGGCTATTGCCCAAGTTGCTTCCATTTCCGCCGGCGATGAGACCATTGGTCAGTTAATTGCCGATGCCATGGACAAAGTTGGCAAGGACGGCGTCATCACCGTTGAAGAATCCAAATCGTTGACCACCGAAGTAGAGATCGTGGAAGGAATGCAGTTTGACAGGGGATACATCTCCCCCTACATGGTAACCGATACAGAAAAAATGGTAGCAGAGCTCGACGAACCGCTCATCTTGATCACAGACAAGAAGATCAGCAACGTACAAGACCTGTTGCCGATACTCGAACAAGTGGTACAGCAAGGGAGGAAGCTATTGATCATCGCTGAGGACATTGAAGGTGAGGCCCTAGCGACACTGGTGGTCAATAAGCTGAGAGGTACCCTCATCAGCGTAGGCGTAAAGGCTCCCGGATTCGGTGACAGGCGCAAAGCCATGCTGCAGGATATCGCTATCCTGACAGGCGGTACCGTGATTTCCGAGGAGGTAGGTCTCACCCTCAAGGAAGCCACCATCGACATGCTGGGCCGTGCTACTAGAGTAACTGTTGACAAGGAGAACACCACCATCGTAGGTGGCGCTGGCGATCCGAAAGAGATCAAGAATCGCATAGCTTCCATAAAGGCCCAGATTGAGGAGACCACCTCTGACTATGACAGGGAGAAATTGCAGGAGCGACTCGCTAAGCTGGCCGGCGGCGTAGCAGTGATCAAAGTTGGTGCTGCTACTGAGACCGAAATGAAAGAGAAGAAGCTGAGGATCGAGGACGCTCTCAACGCTACTAGGGCAGCTGTTGAAGAAGGAATTGTTCCCGGCGGCGGCGTAGCTCTTGTCAAAGTCATAGAAGAAGTAGAGAAGCTTCAGGCTGAAGGCGATGAGCTGACGGGCATCAATATCGTAAAGCGCGCCTTAGAAGAGCCGCTTCGCCAGATCGCCATCAACGCCGGTATGGAAGGCTCTGTGGTAGCTGAAAAAGTCAAAGCTAACCCCGACAAGAATTTCGGCTTTGACGCGTTGAAAGGCGAATACGGCGATATGGTGGCCAAGGGTATCATCGATCCCACCAAGGTTACCAGGTCGGCATTGCAAAACGCAGCTAGCGTAGCAGCTATGGTTCTCACCACCGAGAGCTTGGTGGCCGAGATACCCGAGAAAGAACCGGCAATGCCCGGCGGCAAGAATCCAGATATGTATTGATGAAAAAGCGGTTGCTTTTCAAGCAACCGCTTTTTATTTTATGATACGCTTATTTTACGATACGCTTAGCAGGCCAGTCTCTTCCCTTTCTTTAGCAGAGTCAATGTCTTCCTCTTCTCCAAAGATAGAATCGCTCAATTCTTTGGATTTGAGATAATTGATTTCGGAATAGAAGTTCTCCATGAGAGTGCACACCATGTGTTCAAACTCCAACAGTTGCCGTCGAATCTCCTTACACCTTGCTTTCCACTTATTTTTTTCCAATTCCAGCTGGTACATCTCTGCTGCAATTTTTTGACGTCCTTCTTCTATAATAGCCTGAGCCTTTTGTTCGGCTCGGACCAACGCTTTTGAAATATAAGCCTCCCTCTCAGAAAATTCCTCCAATTTCTTTTCTAGCTCTCTTATTTGTGATTTTATCCTACTGTTTTCCTCCACAAGCTCCAGCATCCGTTCTTTCTTCTTGGAAAGCTCCTCCTCATAATCTCTGCGCATTTCAGAAATGTATTGTTCTACCTGACGCCTGTTGTATCCCAGTATGGCAATGCTAAACATCCTCTTCATTTGTTCTAACCCCCCTTGTAAATAATATACAACAGTTGTCCTGTAAATTTTGTAAATTTGTGGGGTCGAATAGCATCTTTTTATATCGATAATGCCGGAGCTCTAATACAAAAAACTACATAAGACTGATTTACACCTGAAGGAATTGAGCCGTTTTTTTCCGGCAACCGATGACATTGGGGGGATAGTGCATACCATTCCAGGAATCTTCGATCCAAGAGGCTGAAATTCGCTACAGCCTCTTCCGCCTTTTTTGCCTGGCATCCAAAAGCCTGGACGAAAACGTTATATTTTGACCAGCTTTATCCACCACTTTGCTTCCATCTTCAGCGCTCCTTTGTAGCACAACATCTCCTTTGCTCCCAATGCTTTCAGATATAGCATCGCCTCCAGCGATACCCTGGCAGGCCTCGTCATAAGCTTTCGATTTGCCCTCAAATGCGCTTTTTGACCAACGCCTTTCCCCTTCCATCCTTATACTGGATGCCCACTTCCTCAAAAAAACTTCTATCTTAAGCCTTCTTAAAGCCACCTCAATCACAAACAACACAAGGGCGGCAGAAAGCAGGTAAGGCCAGACTTCGCTCTCAGCCCTAATCGGTTGCAGATCTTCGCGGAATACCTGGGCAGGCTCGTCAAGCAGCATGCCACCGGTTTCCTTCACCACCTTTTTAAGCAGCTCATCGGAGCCCCTATTGCGGATATCGTATTCCGGCGAATAGCTGACCGTTAGGCCATTTTCAATCTGTAAAACCGTGCTTCTCCCGTCTTTAACCTCCACTTTGACAAGGTACACGCCCGCTTCGTCTATCTCAAATTCGCCCTCATATTTCCCCGGCTGAGTGGCCTGAAGCGATACTACCTGTTGGCCACCGCCCGGCTTTATGACGACTGCATGGACGTTTAAGGCTTCATCCCAGTTTTGTGATATATCCAAGGTTATATGCCCCTTGTCCCCATCCAGGCTGACATCCAGAAGGCCATGTTGTTCATCCTCCATGGGTAATATCCATGATATTACGTTGAGCCAAAAGCTCTGCACCTCATCCCATACTAGCCAGTCTCCGGTCCAGCTGCCGCGCAAATCGCTGGTCCATGCCACCACCCGTCCCAGGCCATACTGCCATTTGGCCAATATCGGGTCCTGCCTATCGCTGGACAGCACTATGTTGGCTCCCGCTTTTGGCAGGGTAGCTATATATCCGTGTAGCGGCGGAAAACCCTGAGCGAACCCTTCTATTATGGATGAATACTCGATGACCATCGGATAAAACGTTCTGTTGTGTATATAGCTCTGTGTTGCCAGATATGTTTCCTTTGCAAATATCGTGGGGATATTGGTAAATTCATCGGTATAATAGTAGCGCCCTCCTCCTAAACTTGCCAGCTGCTGAAGCAATTGCGTATCGGAATCCTCTCCTACAGCCACCGTTGAAACGGTAATTCCATGATCCCTCATCTTCCGTACCAGCTGCTGGAAATTGCCCCCCTGCGACTGACCATCGGTAAGCACGATCACGTGCTTGAGCTGCGCCTCCAGGTCCTTTAAAGACTCATAAGCTAAGTTAAGCGCTGGATACATATTGGTACCCCCGCCCGGCCTTATGGTGCCGATATCGCTCTTTATCCTATCCACATTTTCTACTGCTTGCGTTTTCACAATCCATGAGGCCACATCGTCGAAGGCCACCACGCCTATATAGTCCATCGGTCGCAAGGCCTCGGTGGAACCGATGGCAGCCTCCTTTGCCAGCTCTATCTTGCTTATGCCGTACTGTCCTGTTGCCATGCTGCCCGATTTGTCTATCACCAGCACCAGTCCCAAAGAAGGTATATCGGCTTTACGCATGAGGTCCACATCGACCGGCAGCAAGGACTCAAGGGGCGTGGCCATATACCCGCCCAGGGCATAGCTGTTGTCACCTCCCGTCACCAGCATTCCTCTTCCCAGATATTTTACATATGAATCAAGGGCCTTCATCTTGTCATCTCCCAGGTCATAGGCAGCAACATTGCACAGCACCAGGGCATGGTATTTGCGCAGCTCCTCCAAAGCAGCAGGCAACACTTGAGGTGTGAAAACCTTGGTTTCAAGCCCCGCCTGATTAAGCATCTTGACAAGCTCATGGCCTTCGCCCTCTTTCCCTTCCACCACCGCCACAACGGGCAGCCCGTATACCTCCACAAAGGCGGCCGCGCTGTTGTTTTGGTATACAGTATCCTCAACCGCTTGCAATACTACCTCATAGGCCTTTATACCGCTTTCCTGTGCCGTATCCTTAAACACAAATGTGTTCTCCCCTTTCCGTATCTCCACCCTTTCCTGGCCTATGAGCTGGCGGTCGGCATACAGCTTCAACACGCCATGGGTGTTCACCGTGCTGTCAATCCGTACCCGTATATTGTATGCCTCCCCTTTATAAAGGCGGCCGGGGACATCCAGCGATGTTATCTGCACCTCGGCTGAAGGTGCGGTATTATAGTACACCCCATCGATGACGATACCTTGCAGAGCAAGCGTTCTAGAGCTTTTTAAAGCATCGCCCAGGTTCTCAGCAGCATCGGTCATAAGCACTATTCTCTTCCGATTGTCGGCAGGCAAAAGGGCAGCTGCCATCTGAAGCGCACCCTCTATATCGGTGAAATGGGGATTGGGAAGGGTTTCAAAGCCGTCAAAGTAAACATCCCGGCCTGCTGGGTGCTCCACCACCGCATCCTTCCCAAAGGTTATAATGCCTGCCTGCCAGTGAGGCGGCTTGTTCTCCAACGCCGACGCTATAAAGGATTCCATTTGCGCCTTGGCCCCTGCCGCACTGCTGGACAGATCTGCGACAAAAAACACGGTAGCGGCATGGGTATACCTCCTTATGCTGGTCCCCGATAGGGATAATATTATGAGAACCACTATGACACAGCGCAGTACCAAAACATACCTGTCCTTCTTGCTTGTTCTTCTCCAGCTTCTCATAAACCAAAGCATCAAAAACCCTATAGCAGGTATAGACACAAGCAACCATAAAGGATTAGCAAATCCTATGCCAATGTTTTTAAAGCTAATACCCACGTTGATACACCCACCATTCAAGCATAACGACGGCCAAGGCAGCCCAGGCAAAATATCTCCACAGCTCACTCATAAAATCGGATCCGCCCTTACGGCCGTCCACCGTCTGTCCCCCTCCGTTCGTCACCTGACCTACCCTTAGATCAGACTCGCTGTGAGTTGGGACGCCAACGGTAAAATGGGATTCCAACACCTCTCGCTTGTCACCCTGCTGAACGGTCTGCCGCACCGTGTATATCCCTACTTCATGGCTGTACATAAAGGGTATAGAGCTGTAAGACCGATCAAGGGGCAACTCCCTACCCGATGGGGCTATCACGTGAACGTCCCGAGCGCCGGGCAACAAATTTATAAATACCTCCTGCCCGGCGTAAAATTCGCTTTCCCCTACTGAAGACTGTGGAAGAACCCATGCAAGCACGTTTTGAATCAATATGGGGAAATCCACTTTAAGGGGTATATCAGAATGGTGTACATCAAACGAGAAGACGACCACCTTTTGAGCTCCAATCTCGCCCGCCATAACAAGCGGCCCCTGTCCTCCATCGAGCACGACTTCGGCCCATTCGGGTAGGCTAATCCGCTTGGCCTTTGCAATATTGAACTCCTTATAGTTTACAAGGTCAAAAAAGTGCGCATACCGAGAATGGGATAAAAGGCTAGCAGTTTGGGGGATATATTCCCCTTCTAATTCCAAAAAGCCGTTTTGCGGCGGAGGATTGAATATTATTATATTTCCATCATCAGGAAGTTTCGAAGGAACATACCCGTCAAATACATAAAGGGCATACCCCTTCAATCCCTCAGCATGTTGATAAGCCGTTTTTTCAAGGACTACATCGTCGCGGAGGCTTACGGCCTTTTCCAGAAAGACGTTGCGCTCTGTTACCAGCAGCACCCTGTTCTCCCTCTGCGGTTCCATAAAGGTCCAGCCCCTGTTGTCAATGGCAAGGTCATCCTCATCCAAGATGGCTATCTCCACGCGCCTGGCACCGGCAGGTATCTCACTCCAGTACACGTCTTCTTTGCCGTCGGCAGGCAGCGCAACCTCCTTTACATCAAAGGTAGCGCCATCCACCAGGCATTCAAGCGTCACTGCAGCATCCTCACCCGAATAATTTGCAATTTTTGACAAAACCACCGTCCCATCGGGCGTCTGAGCCCAGCTCACCAGCTCGACGGCAAAATTTTTTCCCCCGTTATTAAAGACGATGTTCTCCATGTGCTGGTTACTTATCTGGTATACATTGTCGCTGTAAATGCGTATCTGAGCAGCGTCAAGCTCCCTGGCAAGTGCCTGAGCAAAAACCAGGGCTTGCTCCATGCTGTCCTGGCCGTTGGTAACCTCTATTTCCTCCAGCCGCTTCTTTAAAAGGCCTTTGTCGCCGCTTCTGCTAGCCACAACCTCTACATCATAGCCGGCGGCTATGAGGGTCACGCGCTGTCCCGGAAGCAATCCGTCGATAAAGTCCTCTATTTCCCTTTTGGCAAGCAAAAATCGTGACGGCTTTACATCCTCAGCCTGCATGCTGGCCGAACAATCCAGTATGATTATGTATTCGGAGCTCGTACCCTCTTGGAGAAAAAAGGGCCTGGCAAGGGCCAGGGTGAGAAGTACCACAGCCGCTAGCTGTAAAATGAGAAGGAGGCTTCTTTTGAGCCTCTGCCAGGGTGAGCTGATCTGCATATCTTCAATGGCCTTTTCCCATAGATAGGTGCTGGAAACTTCAACCTCTTGATAGCGCTGTTTCAGCAGGTACAGCAATACGATGATCGGTATTGAAAGAGCAAACAAAAACCCCCACGGATTCAGAAAGCCCATCAGCCCACCTCCATTCCATCAATGCCGTCAACCCTCAGCCCATTTATCGCACCATCCATGAAGAAGCACATCTACAGCTGCAATAGCTCATGCCTGCCACTGTGGTATCAATAACGTCTGGACAGAGACGCTAAAGCACAATTCAAAGCGCATTAACTGCCGATTCAAAACCAGCAAAGGGCGCATTGCCATGGGATCTATAAATAGAAACTGGCAAGATATCAGCGCACTAGCAGAGTATAGCCATGGCATACTCATCTCACAAACCCAAGCTTCATCAGGTTGTAAAACACCACCTCTTCCATGCTGCTGGAGCTATTTACCAGCACATAATTTATGCCCCTAGAATAACAAAACGCCTTGATATCGCTTAAAAACTCATCCAGCACCCTTTTATAGGCCTTAAGTAGATCAGGAGTTAAGATTACATCTTTGACCCCTTCACCTTCTACATCCACCAGGCGAAGGCTCCCGCTCAACTCCGGTTGCAGTTCCTGCGGTGCCATGACGTGTATGAGCATTACCTCCTGTTTGAGATACTGGAGATACTCAAGGGCCTCTTTATATCCATCCTTTGAAAACAGGTCGGTAATTAAAATGCTTATGCCGCCGCTACGCTTTAAAAAGGTACACCCCTTTACAGCGCTGCACAGCGACGTCTTGCCACCGAATTTAAGGCCTTCTATGAAGGAAAGGGCCTGCCAGAACATCTGCTTACCGGAAAAGTAGGGCAAATAGGCAGATGGCTTATCCTGCATGCCCACTACGGCCACCCTGTCAAAATTGGCAAGGGCAAGGTAAACAAATACGGCCGCCAACTGCTTGGCAAGCACTCCTTTGTTGGGCTGGCCCCAGTCCATGGATGCGCTCACATCCAAAAATATGGTTATATTGGCTTGCCGTTCCTCCATAAACAACTTGACAAACAGGCGCTCAAATCGCGCATAGGCATTCCAATCAATGCGGCGGAAATCATCCCCCGGGATGTATTCCCTGAAGTCGGAAAACTCAATGGAATTTCCCTTGCTTCTGGATTTCCTATTGCCGCCCGTATCCCCTTTTATGGCCATACGGGCGTTTAAGGCCAGCCTGTCCAGCCTCTTTAAAAACTGCTGATCAAGCAAAGATTTACCCAAAACCTTCATCACTCCTCAAGCTCAGACAGTATCTGGCCTATTATCTCATCGGGCATCTTGCCTTCAGCCATGCCTTCAAAGCTCAAAGATATCCTGTGTCTCAGCGCCGGGTACGCCACATATCTTATATCGTCAAAGGACACATTATATCGTCCCTCCATGACCGCCCTTACCTTTGCAGTGCTTATGATGCTCTGAGCACCGCGGGGACTGGCTCCATACCTGATGTAGCGTTTGGTCACCTGTGGCGCATCGCCCTTTTCAGGATGGGTTGCAAGCACCAGGCGGAGGGCATAATCCTGTACACTTCTGGCTACGGGTACCGCCGCAGCCACCGACCTAAGGCGCATTATGGTCTGTGCATCGGCCACCTTTTTAGCCTTTACCTCGCTTCCTGCAGTGGTCATATCGATGATCCCATGCAGCTCCTCAAGGGAAGGAAATCCTACCAGTATCTTGAACATAAACCTGTCCAGCTGAGCCTCGGGCAAAGGATAGGTACCCTCTTGCTCGATTGGGTTTTGCGTTGCCAGCACGAAAAAGGGCTGAGGTAGCTGCCGGGTCACTCCTCCCACCGTCACGGTATGCTCCTGCATTGCCTCAAGAAGGGCGCTCTGCG
>NZ_VSCO01000214.1:0-1971 GCF_047459465.1 Caldicoprobacter sp.
ACTTGACCGTGATTTTATTATGAAAACTGCGGCGAACTGTTTTTTAAATACGAAAGAAAAAGAGTGAACCAGGTTTCTATTCTTAGTGCTATTTTGTATACCATATAGATTTTAACAAAATTTAACGGAAAGGAGAAATGTATAGGTAATGCTCAGCGATATCGAAATTGCACAGAAAGCAAAGCTTAAGCCCATAGTTGATGTGGCATCACAGATCGGGCTGACGGAGGACGACCTGGAGCTGTATGGCAAATATAAGGCCAAGGTGAAGTTGACGGTATGGGACCGGATTAAAGACAGGCCGGATGGCAAGCTGGTGTATGTGACGGCCATCACCCCCACTCCTGCCGGCGAGGGTAAGACCACAACGGCTGTGGGTATTACCCAGGCCCTGGGCAGGCTGGGCAAGAAGGTGGCCTTGTGCTTGAGGGAGCCCTCCCTGGGGCCGGTGTTTGGCATCAAGGGTGGGGCGACCGGCGGGGGTTATTCCCAGGTGTTGCCCATGGAAGACATAAACCTCCACTTCACCGGCGATATACACGCTGTAGGTTCTGCGCATAACCTGCTGGCTGCCCTGATCGATAACCACATCGTCAAAGGAAATGAGCTTGGTATTGACCCCACGCGCATTGTCTGGAAACGCGTCATAGATATGAACGACAGGCAGCTGCGCAGCATAGTTACTGGTTTAGGGGGGAAGGCCAACGGCATCCCCATGGAATCCGGCTTTGATATCACTGCTGCCTCAGAGATTATGGCTATATTATGCCTGGCATCGGGGATGGAGGATTTAAAGAGGCGTCTGGGGGATATATTGGTGGCATATACCTACGATGGACGCCCGGTGTATGCGAGGGATTTGAAGGCAGTAGGCGCTATGGCCATACTGCTCAAGGATGCCATAAAGCCCAATATAGTGCAGACGTTAGAAGGGCAGCCCGCTTTTATACATGGTGGTCCCTTTGCCAATATCGCTCATGGTAACAACTCTATTCTGGCTACCTGCATGGCTTTGAAGCTGGCTGATTATGTAGTCACCGAAGGCGGTTTTGCAGCTGATCTGGGTGCCGAGAAGTTCTTTGACATAGTCTATAGAACCGCTCATGTAAGGCCCGACGTGGTGGTATTGGTGGCTACCATTCGTGCCCTCAAGTTCCATGGTGGCTTGCCTTTGTCAAGCCTAAGCGAAGAGAATCTGGCCGCGCTGGAGAGAGGGCTGGCAAATTTGGATCAGCATATAGACAATTTGAGGAACGTCTTTGGTTTGCCGGTTGTGGTGGCTCTAAATAGGTTCCATACCGATACTGCCGCTGAGATACAGCTTCTAAGGGAGCACTGTACAAGGCTGGGAGTAAGGATGGCGGTCTCCGAAGTGGTGACCCGCGGTGGAGAAGGCGGTATAGAGCTTGCCCAGGCACTTTTAGAGGCTATGCAGGAGGACAACAACTTTAAACCGCTTTATGACCTAGATGCCTCCATAGAGGACAAGATCGAGGCTATTGCCTGCCGGATTTACAGGGCCGACGGCGTTGTGTACAGCAAGGAGGCCAAGCGCGCTATAGAGACCTTGAAACAGCTGGGCTATGGCAATCTTCCGGTGTGCATAGCTAAGACGCAGATGTCATTTTCAGACGATCCGTCATTGAAAGGTGCCCCCAGGGGCTGGAAGCTCAACGTTCGCGAGGTCAAGGTATCTGCCGGGGCGGGCTTTATCGTGGTGCTGACGGGAGCCATGATGACCATGCCTGGACTGCCCAAGAACCCGGCTGCCGAGAATATGGACATAATGCCGGATGGCACCATAGTGGGGCTCTTTTAAGATGAATGCCAGATACATTTGTGCGGCATGAGCTGTACACTGGGATTTTAGGCGGTATGGCCGTCTGAAAATTTGTACAGTTCATGCCGCACTCTTTTTGTTAAGTGCTTAATTATTTGTGCTTGGTGTTTATTGAGAAAACCAAATGCGCC
>NZ_VSCO01000215.1:0-1958 GCF_047459465.1 Caldicoprobacter sp.
TCCACTTTGGTTTGCTCAACCTGCATCAACTGCTCAATAATGGAATCCACATCAAGGCCGCTGACCAGTCCACCTATGCGTAGCATCCCCGTGCTATAACCATACGTGCTGGAAGTAGAATTTACAGCCATCCCTTCACCTCCAAACTTTTCTCATGTATACTTTTCATCTGGCGACTTATACCTTCTCATCCACGATTATTCCAGCCAGTTCCCACAGCTTGGCAATCAGATTGAGTATCTTCTCTGGAGGGATTTCGCGTATTACCTCGTTTGTCTCAGTATCTATAACCTTTACCATTATGGTATTTGTCTGCTCATGGACGGAATACTCAAAACGACGGTTTGTCCCCTCAAGAACTTTATTGGCCTGCTTAACGGCCTTCATGATATCATCTTCAAACACATTTTTATCTAACAAAGGATCGCCCTTTAACATTCTTTGAACATTGGCATCAATGTCTTTAAGCCCAGCATCTCTCGCCTGCTGCCCAACCCTGGGTACCGATTTTGCAACTGAAATTACCGATACTCCTTCCACGCGCATGAAAACTCTCCCCTCTAGTCCATATTTCTCATTTAATATTATCGGATGGGAGAGTGTAAAGCTTTAGAGAATTGGACTATATTTGTACTTTTCCTTTACCTTTTCACACTGTTGTCGGACACTATCTAAAAATTCCTTTATTATATCATCCATTGCAGTTCTCCCCCCAACTTAACCATGAGTATAAACTACCTATTATCTTCACCTATTCAGTACCTATTCAGTTCTCCCCTCATCAATGTCAAACATTACGGGGAAAACAATAATTCCAGGCTTCAGCAGCCCTTTTTCAACCCGTTCGCAATATGACGCAATAGGGCTGTCCTGATCTAAGACCTTTATCATAAAGGCTTGACTAGAAGTCCGCCTATCAACTACCTCAAAATTATGGGAATTACCAAGTGAAATCTGTAATTTTTCAGCAGGCAATGCAACATGCATCTCTCCCTGGGCTTTACTATATTCCTTCGATGCAAGGTAAGCCAGTATATCAGGAATATCCTCATCTTTTGCCAGCAATTCTTTTATATTCAAAATATTTGACCTGACGTACCTAACATATCCCAAAATCCTGTCATTTTTGATAACAACCGAACAGCGGCATTTAAGGCCATGATTGCTCCATTCGGTTATATTATCACCCGGAAAAAGCGCAAGTGCATCCGTACCATGTTGGTTTTTCCAAGCCTCCACCAACCATGAAATGTCCTGCTCATTGACAGGCCTATCCATAAAGCCTTCACCGTTAAAATTCTCCACATTGATGTTCACTTTGGTTCCTGACAGTGAAAACATCCCTGTCTTATACCCAAATCTCGGGTAATAATTTGGATGTCCGCAAAGCAATGAAAAAGCAAATCCTTTCTCCCTTGCCTTTCTGTACCCCTCTTCTATAAGCATGCTCCCTATACCTTTGCGCTGGAATTCCGGCATTACAGCCACGGGACCCAATACTACTCCCAACTGCTCTTGACCAAGAACTATAAATTTAAATGGAGAAAAAAGCACATGCCCCACAACCCTCCCATCATGTTCAGCAACCAAAGATAATTCGGGATCAAACATTGAATTGTGCCTGAGCAGACTCGCCAAGATGTGTTCCGAAATAAATTGATCATCCGGACGCCATCCAAGAAAAGCCGCGTAATTGATATTGGCTATGCTGTTATAATCCGATATCCTCTCGCTTCGTATTTTGATATCCATTGTATTCCTCCTTCTATCACAATTCTATCGCTAAACATAAAAAAAGACCAGAGGAAAATTCCTCTGGTCGTCCTGTCCTTATGCTTACCTGAGGAGTTGAAGTACCGCCTGAGGTAGCTGATTGGCCTGTGCAAGCATGGCCGTCGCAGCCTGCTGCAGTATGGTCTGCTTGGTGAACTCCATCATCTCTTTTGCCATATCTACAT
>NZ_VSCO01000216.1:0-1943 GCF_047459465.1 Caldicoprobacter sp.
GCTGTAAACTGCTGGCAAATTTTCCAGCACCCATTTTGCAAAAGTGGGGAATTTTCATTTGCAAAAAACAACATACTCAATGGAACACACGATGCAGGTTTTGGAAAAGATGTTGTGTATAGATTTCTGAATTCGCCTTTTATTAATTGGGCTACATTTATGCTGAGTCTTGCTGTACGTATTATTGCCAAAATTTCGAGGTTGACTTCGGATAGTAGAGTTAACGCAATAGTTGTAGATGATACTCTTTACAGCCGTCCGAGAAGCACGAAAGTGGAGTTACTAGCAAATGTCCATGATCATACAGGGAAAGGGAATAGATTTAAGTGTGGGTTTAGGTTATTGACTCTTGCATGGACTGATGGAGTAACACTCATTCCATTGCTATTTAGACATCTTAGTTCACAGGATAAGAAGAACAGGTTTACCGAGACAAATCCCAAGATTGATAAACGATCCTGTGGTTATAAAGCAAGACAACAAGCAATATCAAGTGCTCCGAAGGTTCTACTTGAGATGCTTGGGCAGATTGTAAAGATAGGAATTCCGTCTAAGCATGTACTATTTGATTGTTGGTTTGCTTATCCCACTACTATCATAGAGATTGCTAAAATAGGGCTCAATGTAGTTGCAAGATTGAAGAAGACGCCGAAAGTTAAGTATTTGTTAGACGGAGAGAAAAGGACGTTATCCCAGATATATTCTTCAGCAAAAAAGCGTCGTGGGAGAAGTAGGTATCTTTTATCGGTATGTGTTAAGCTTTATAACCAGGATAACGAAATGATTGATGCCCGTATTGTATATGTTAGGGATCGAAACAACAGAAAAAAGTGGATAGCATTGATTTCTACTGACATGGAATTATCTGAGGAAGAGATCATACAGCTTTATGGTAAGCGATGGGACATTGAAGTATTTTTCAAGGTTTGTAAATCGTATCTCAGGCTTGGTTCAGAATTTCGAGGGTTATCATACGATGTTATTACTGCTCATACTGCTATAGTTATGACGAGGTATATGATACTGGCATTGGAGAAACGGCAAAAGGAGGATCCGCGTGCTTTAGGAGAGCTATTTTTCGAATGTTACGATGAAGTTGCTGATATACAGTTTGCGGAGGCGTTGGAACTTATACTCAGCTTACTTCGTGATGTTTTGGAAGAAATCTTATTTCTTTCAAGTGAACAAATTGATCAATTAATTGATGCTTTTATTGCAAAGCTTCCCGAGTACTATAAGAGGAAAATGGAGTATAAAAAAGCATCTTAATAGGTATATAAATTGGCTGAATTATTGATTTTTCAAGGTCTAGCAGTCAATATTTAACTGCGAAGTTTGAGTTATTTTTTATACCACTTTTTACTTTGAAGGGGCATATTTTCTTTAACTTTTCAGTCAGTTCCTCCGGGGTGTTAACTTCAATAATCTGCCATATCCTTTTTTTGAAAAGCATTGTTATTCCTCCTTTGCTTAAAAAAATAAAAAGGCAGTATGCCTGCCTTTTAGCATGGCAATACTGCCTTTAGTAACGAATTCTCATTTTTATTTTACCGGCATATTTACCGGCCTTTTCTGCAGCACCCCTGCCCTGCGGCATGGCGCTGCTCGCTGCTAACCCCTCTTCAGAGGAAAGCACATTGGCTTGTGCTTTTACAGCAGCCTGGCTCTTTGAGCCTAACCGTTATTTGTTACAGTTATATTATACCTCATCGTTCTGCGTGTTTTCAATAGCTTTTATTATCCGCATTATTTGAGCAATAGTTTTAGGAGAAAGATCCTTTGTATACTCAAACAAAACTAATAAATCATTCCGTGTCTTGAGTTTATCATATATTTCCCAAAATTTCCGATCATTAATAGCATTTATGTCTCGAATATCGGTTCTGCCAAGTAAATAGTCCGTAGATACCTCAAACAAGTCTGCTAATTGTTGAATAAATTTG